>NZ_JBQHWS010000032.1:0-33408 GCF_052063845.1 Blautia sp. HCP3S3_D9 | reverse complement strand
GGTATGTTTACTTAGCAAAAAACTTTAAAACCTTTTGTTTTAGCTAATAACAGGGTGTGAGTAGGAAAAAAATGGGAAGTTAGCACTAATAGCAATATTAAAAGTGCGAAATTAAGACGGAATTAATGCCATTGAAAAAACTCAGGCATGATAAATGCAGATATTTTCTGTGTGATATTATAGGGAATTGGTCAACAAATATTTGTGATTGAAGTATCAAACTTACTTAATTCAGTTTAAAGAGCATATGAAAAATATATGTGCCGAAATTAAAACAAAATTTCAAAATAAAACATAAAAAGGAAAGAGAGGACAAGTTATGGTTTATTCAGACAACGGAAGAGCATTTCACATTGATGTAGCACCGGGAGAGGTAGGCAAATATGTACTTATGCCAGGAGATCCGAAGAGATGTGCGGCAATCGCCAAATACTTCGATGATCCGGTACAGATCGCAGATAAGAGAGAATTTGTAACCTACACAGGCTATCTGGACGGAGAGAAAGTCAGCGTAACCTCTACAGGGATCGGTGGTCCGTCCACATCTAACGCACTGGAAGAACTGGTACAGTGCGGCGCAGATACCTTTATCAGAGTAGGAACCTGCGGCGGCATGGACCTTGAGGTAAAAGGCGGCGACATTATCGTGGCAACCGGTTCTATCCGTATGGAGGGAACAAGTAAAGAATACGCACCGATCGAATTTCCGGCAGTGGCAAACCTGGACGTAGTCAATGCTCTGGTAGAATCTGCAAAAGAAATGGGATGCAATTATCATACAGGTGTTGTACAGAGTAAAGATTCTTTCTATGGACAGCATTCACCACAGACAAAACCTGTAAGTTATGAACTTGAAAATAAATGGGAAGCATGGATGAGACTTGGATGCCTTGCATCTGAAATGGAATCAGCTGCTCTTTTCACAGTAGGCAGTTATCTGAGAGTTCGCTGCGGTGCAGCTTTTCTTGCTGTAGGTAATCAGGAGAGAGCGAAGAGAGGAATGGACAACCCGCAGTGCCACGACACAGACATGGCTGTGCGCGTGGGTGTGGGAGCACTGAGACTGCTTATTGCTCAGGACCGTGCGAAATCCGATTGTCCCAGATAATACCTGCGGCAACAAGAACGATGCCAAGGATTTTCTTAAGGCTGATATTCTGGAACATCAGAGCATCGAAGAGAATACCTGCGGTTAACTGACCAACCAGCAGGAGAATGGTGGATTCCATAACCTTGAGGTGTGAGAGGGTGATCATGGAAATGATAAATGCCACGATCCCGAATGCACCTCCAAGGTAAGCCCACCACGGTGCCTGTCCGAAAGAATACAGATCCACGGAGAATCTGGTGGATACCAGCAGAAGAATAAAAGATAACACTGTAGCAACGATGTAGTTTACAAGGGAACCATTATTTGTTCCGAGATATTTGGTACAGCGGTAATTGATCATCTTTGAGATTACAGTTGCGCATCCGTTTACGAATCCCAGAGTAAGTACAAATGCCATATCGAAGCTCCTTTCATGAAAGATTGATGATGATCAGTCCGATCAGGATCAGTGCGAAGCAGGGAAGACGCTTCAGGTTGAACGGGATCTTAGGAACTCCGAACCAGCCGAAGTGGTCGATCACTGCGGAGATCACAAGCTGTCCTGTAACAGAGAGACAGGTCATGACGGATACTCCGAGGGCTCCGATACAGTAACTGGAAGTGACAACCAGAAAGATGCCGAAGAATCCTGCAGAATACAGGTACCATGGCATTCCGGAAATTTTTAATTTTTCATGGCAGTACAGCTTCATGTACAGGATCAGAAGAATACCGCCGACAGCGTGAACTACAAGACTCATGCCGAACATGCCCACATAATCTGTGAGCATGCGGTTCAGACTGCCCATGGCAGACTGGCAGGCACCTGCAAGCAGAGTAAAAAATGCGTACATAAAAAGATTTCCTCCTCCTAAATAGTAAAATGTTACGGGATGACTGTCGTTTATCTGTAACTGACAGAAATCCCCGGGTGATATTTTCATAAAGAAAAATGAAAATATCATATGCAGTTAACATTGTATCACGCTATTATACAGGAAAAAAATGCGGCTTGCCAGTCCTTTGAGAAAATTATCAGACAATTATTTTCGAAAATCGGGAAGATATCTAAATATGAGAGTGAAACTGGCTGCAATGAAAGAAAGTATTTTCAGAATCACCAAAATATATATTTTTTGTCAGAAAAAAAGGGTGGAAATTCTTTTGAAAGTAAGTTACAATAGATATATTAAACTAAAATATTGACGAAAACATCAATATTCTAGTCAATAACACCAAAAAAAGGAGACAAACCTATGAAAGCATGGGAGATGGCACAGGAGATTTTTCATAATGCACAGCCCGTGATCCGCAGCGAAGAAGAGCAGACATGGACGGACAACGTAGATGTGTCCGGTTTCTATGATGACAACCTGTCTCTCGACTGGGGCAGCAATGTACCGGGATCCGGAGCACCGGAGAAGATCATGGTGGCAGCAGTCCAGGCGTTGGAGAACAGAGGTTATCTGGTCAGTGAGAAAGGCTATCAGCTTTTACACGAAGGACTTGCGGCACATGAAGCAGGAGACTTTGTAAAACTTCATCAGGTTTCCGCACAGCTTCGAAGAGAACTGGCACATGCAGTGAAAGATGAGACATCGCCTTACTGGAATTACAGGTATTATCACTCCTTTGAGGAGTATGAGGAGCAGGTTATTTTTCCGGAGGCAGTTTCTGTAGACTGTACAACAGAGGAGTTTGCGGACAAGATTCACGCAGGATGGCTTGCGCAGCTGGTGGGCGGTGCCATGGGAACTATGGTTGAGGGCTATACCAGCGAGAATTTAGTTAAGGCATTTGGAGATGTAAAGGGATTTTTGAGAGAGCCCAATACATATAATGATGATATAACCTTTGAACTTGCATTTCTGGATGCATTTTCAAAGAAAGGATATGAGGTAACCTCGGAGGATATTGCACTTGCCTGGGTAGGACTGATCCCTTGTGGATGGTCTGCTGAGGAACTGGCGATCCGCAATATCAAGAACGGGATTTTCCCGCCTGAGAGTGGCACACACTGTAATCCGTTCAATGAATGGATCGGGGCTCAGATGAGAGCCGGTGTATGTGGCATGGCGGCACCTGGCAAACCTTATATCGCAGCAATGCTTGCATGGAGGGACGGAGAGGTTTCCCATGCGAACAACGGAATCCTTGGAGAAGTTTTCAACGCAGTGATGACTTCACTGGCATTCGTGGATACGGATATCCGGAATGTTGTGAGAACTTCCATAGATCTGATTCCGAAAGACAGTGAATATTATTCGGTGGTCTCTTATGCGTATGACTGCTGTATATGTTATGAGCACTGGCAGGATGCATTAAAGGCATGTATGGACAAGTTCCATAAGTATAACTGGATCCATGCGTACCCGAACGCCTGCTGCGAGATCATCGCATTAATATATGGAAACGGCGATTTCCGTGAGACACTTCATATCATTACCATGTGTGGTGTTGATGTGGACTGCAATGCGGGAATGATCATGCCGCTTCTGGCAATTCAACAGGGAACCAAAGCGATTCCCGCTGAACTGATCCACCCGGCTTTTTCCAGGCTGGACACCTACATGAGGGGAGAATACAGAACCATTTCTCTGGAGGAGTTAGTTCAGAAAACAGTAAAGAGTATCAAAATGGCTGAACAGGCAAAAGGAAAAGGAGGAACGAAATAATGAAGAAAAAATTAGTAGCAGCAACTCTTACCGCATCAATGATCCTGTCCATGGGAGTAGCAGCAGTACCGGTTATGGCCAAAGACGATGGAGAACCATACAAAGTAGCACTTCTGCTTAACGGAACTCTCGGAGACAAATCATTCTTTGACTCTGCAAACTCAGGAATGGAAGCACTGCAGGAAGAACTTGGAGAAGATAAGTTCACTTACAAAGTAGAACAGATGGGTGCTACATCTGCAGACGAAGCAAAATGGGAACCGACTATGTATGATTACTGCGATGATGGTTCTTATGATATGATCATCTGCGGTACTTATCAGATGCTGGATGCTCTTACAAATGCAGCAAATGATTATCCGGATCAGAAATTCATCTTCTTTGATGAAGCTTTTGATTACAGTGCAGGCGGAGAGGACAATGTATACAACGTAATGTACAAGCAGAACGAGGTATCTTATCTTCTTGGAGCTATGGCTGCCATGATGACAACAGATGATTCCCTTGAGATGGTTGATCCGTCC
Organism: Blautia sp. HCP3S3_D9; assembly: GCF_052063845.1. NCBI lineage: Bacteria > Bacillati > Bacillota > Clostridia > Lachnospirales > Lachnospiraceae > Blautia > Blautia sp. HCP3S3_D9. Next base: position 29,119 of record NZ_JBQHWS010000032.1, on the reverse strand, counting down.
AATAAGATCATTGGATTCCTTGGTGGTATGGACAACTCTGTTATTGAGGACTTCCTTGTTGGATACATTCAGGGTGCAAAAGATGTTGATGAAGAAACACAGGTTGCTCTTGCTTATGTAGGTAACTTCTATGATTCTGCAGCCGGTAAAGATATGGCTCTTACACAGTATCAGAATGGTGCAGATGTAGGATTCAACGTAGCAGGAAGTGCAGGCCTTGGACAGATCGAAGCAGCTGTAGATGCGAAGAGATATGCATTTGGTGTTGACTCTGACCAGGCAGCAGTTCTCCCGGACTATGCAGCAAATATTCCTACATCCGCTCTTAAGAATGTAGGTAATTCTCTGGTTCGTGCGATCAAAGAAGATATTGACGGTGAGCTTCCATACGGTACTCTTGAGTATCTCGGACTTGCTGATGGCGGTGTTGAGCTTGTAGAAGACGAACATTATGAAGAAGTAGTTCCGGAAGAAATCCGTACAAAAGTTGAAGAACTGAAACAGGATATCATCGATGGAAAGATCACAGTTCCTACAACTCTTGGTGACGATGCAATGAGCCCAGACGATGTTCAGGCTCTGATCGACTCTGCAAAATTGAGCTAATTGAACTGAATATTGAAAAACGACCAAGCCTTAGGCTGGTGATGTGTCAGTATTCTGATATATCAAGATGATAAGCAAAGGTGCGCGTCATGCTGTTTCGCATGATGCGCATTCTTGTTTAGATAAGTATACGTTTTAACACGATGCTATATCAGAGATGAGCAATGATATCAGGTTCCAAAAGCTTAGCTGCATAGTGATGAGTGTTTTTGAGTTTTTTGAACCTGATATATGCGACAAATAAGAAACGAGGTGAACGGATTGGATAATCAGACTGTATTACAGATGAACCACATCATGAAAATTTACGGCAATGGTGTGGTAGCCAATGAAGATGTATCCCTTGAGCTTCGTAAGGGCGAGATTCACGCGATGCTCGGTGAGAATGGTGCCGGTAAGAGTACACTGATGAAAGTTCTTTTCGGACTGGAAGCACCGGATCAGGGTGAGATTATTCTCAAGGGACAGCCTACAACTATCAAATCTCCACAGGATGCTATTAGTAAAGGAATCGGTATGGTACATCAGCACTTCATGCTAGTACCGTCACTGACAGTTGCTGAGAATATCATTCTGGGAGTTGCGCCGAAGAAAGGTCTGTTCATTGATATGGACAAGGCGATCAAGGCAGCAGAGGACATTGCAAAGGAATATAACTTTGACATTGATGTCCGCCAGAAAGTAGAGGAAATCCCGGTTGGCATCAAACAGAAGGTAGAGATTCTAAAAGCCCTTTACAGAGGTGCTGAGATCCTGATCCTGGATGAGCCGACAGCAGTACTGACTCCACAGGAAACAGACGAGCTTTTCATTCAGCTGATGAAGCTGAGAGAGAAAGGCCACACCATTATCTTTATTTCCCACAAGCTGGATGAGATCAAGAAGATCTGCGACCGTGCTACTATCATGAGAAATGGCCGCAGCATGGGAACATACGAAGTAAAGGATATCTCCACACAGGAAATGTCCCGTCTGATGGTGGGAAGAGAAGTTTCCCTGAAATTTGACAAGAAAGAGCAGCATCTCACAGATGACATATTTATGAAAGTACGTAACCTGACTGTACATAATGCACAGGGTGTCCTGAAAGTTGATGATCTTTCCTTTGACCTGAAAGGTGGAGAGATTCTTGGAATCGCCGGAGTTGAGGGCAACGGACAGAGCGAACTGATTGATACACTGACAGGATTGAACAAGAAGTACAAAGGTGAGATCAAGATCAAAGGACAGGATATTGCAAATGCTTCTATTGAGGATATCCGAGAGATGAAGCTGGCACATATTCCTGAAGACCGTATGACTTCCGGATGTGCAGGAACCCTGAGCATCATGGAAAATATGTTCTCCAATCAGTATAAAGATAAGAGATTCTCCGGAAAATTCCTGCTGAAACGTAAGGCAATGGAACAGAGAAGCGATGAGCTGATCAAGGAATATATGGTCAAATGTAAATCCAGAAAGCAGAACGTGGGAATGCTTTCCGGTGGTAATATCCAGAAAGTTATCGTTGCCAGAGAATTCTCAACAGGTCCGGATATTATTATTGCGAACCAGCCGACACGTGGTATCGACGTTGGTGCTGCGGCATTTATCAGAAAGAGACTGCTGGAGTTCCGTGATGCGGGATGTGCGGTTATCCTGATCTCTGCGGACCTTACAGAGATTTTCTCCCTGAGTGACAGACTGGCTGTTATGTACAAAGGCAAATTTGCCGGATTCTTTACAGACGTGGAGAATGTAACAGAGGATGAGCTTGGACAGCATATGTTGGGTATTAAGCATGATGATGTACTGGAGGGAGTATTATATGAATAGTGCAAAGAAATTTGATATGGTGAGGACCGTCTTTTCCGTCCTGATCGCACTTGCCATCTCTTTTGTGATTATCTTCATGGTAAGTGATCAGCCGCTGGAAGCGATCAAATATTTACTGATCGGTCCTTTTACAAACAAGAGAAGTATGGGAAACGTAGTGGAATCCATGATTCCGCTGATCTTTACAGGTACTGGTGTCTGCATCATGTTCTCTGCAAACCAGATCAACCTGGCTGGTGAGGGCGCATTCCACATTGGTGGTCTGATCGCATCCTGCGTGGCAATTAAATTAACTGCCACTTTTGTATCACCATTTATGGCACTTCTTTGTGCTGGTCTGGTAGGTGCGCTGTTTACAGCAATCCCTGCTATTATGAAAATTACAACAACAGCGTCTGAGATGGTTTCATCTCTGATGATCAACTATCTGGCATTATATTTTGGAAACTATATGTTAAATAATGTGATCGGTGACCCGAAAGCCAGTGCTGCTTCCTATAAGCTGGCAGATGCTGCAGAGCTCCCGGTACTGATTCCCGGAACACGTGTACATCTGGGAATTATCATTGCGATCGCAGTAGCTGTTCTTGGGTATTTCTTCCTTTACAGAACAAAGATGGGATATGAGCTCCGTCTTGCCGGTGAGAATGAAGAATTTGCGAAATATTCCGGAGTCAGCATTGTGAAAGTTATCATGATCTCTCAGCTTCTGGGTGGTTTCGTTGCAGGTCTCGGCGGTGGTGTGGAAATGCTCAGCCCGATCTACAGCAGATTTACCTGGACTTCTCTTCTTGGATATGGATGGGATGCGATCATTATCTGTACACTTTCCAAAAAGAACCCGTTGTATACACCTTTTGCTGCTTTGTTCCTTGCTTATCTGCGTACAGGAGCTTCTATCATGGCACGTAGAACAGATGTTACACTGGAGATCGTGCAGATCACACAGGGTATTATTATCCTGCTTGTAGTTGCAGAGCAGTTCCTGAGCAAATATAAACATAAGATCATTGCCAAAGAAGCAAAAGCAGCACTGAAAGATGAGGAGGCGGTATAGGTATGTGGAGTGCGATTTTATCCCCTGACTTTTTTACGACAATTTTAAGATCGGCAACTCCGATCCTGTTTGCAACTCTGGCAGCTGCCATTGCTGCAAAAGCCGGAATCTGTAATATGGCTCTCGAGGGAATTATGTTGTTTTCTGCTTTGTTCGGAGTTATTTTTTCATCAATAACACACAGTGCATGGCTGGGACTTCTGATCACAATGGTGCTTGGCGGTCTGATTGGTATGATCCTTGCGTTCTTTATCCTGAACCTGAAGACAGACGAAATTCTGGCAGCAATCGCCATTAATCTGACGGCTACCGGCGGTACAGTATTACTTCTGGTTGCATTTTCCGGAGACAGAGGAGTTTCTTCCTCTATCCGAAGTGTGTCTGCACCATCAGTAGTGATTCCATTTGTTGAGAAGATCCCATTTATCGGAAGCATTCTTTCAGGACAGAATGTCCTGACATGGTTATCTATCCTGGCAGTAATCCTGCTGCACCTGTTCCTGTACAAAACACCTCTGGGACTTGCAATCCGTGCAGTTGGCGAGAACAAGAATGCAGCGGAATCAGTAGGTATCAGTTCCCGTAAGATTCAGTATATTGCACTGATCATCAGTGGTGTGCTGGCAGCGATGGGTGGTTTCTACCTCTCCGGTGGATATATGAATATGTTCACAAAAGATATGGCAGGCGGCCGTGGCTTTATTGCCCTGGCAGCTGCAAGTATGGGTGGAAATACCCCGATTGGTGGTTTTCTGGTATCTCTGCTCTTTGGTATTGCACAGGCGGTTGCAAACGTTATGCAGCTTACTTCTGTTATGCCGTATGAGATTATTCTGATGGTACCTTATCTGACTACTCTTATCGGACTTGGCGTTTACTATTATGGACAGAAGAAGAAAAAAGAGCGTCTGAGCGGTAAATAAAAAGAACAGGAAAGCAGAGGGCCGGAATCCTGCCTGGGTGCTTTAAGAAAAAAATCCCTGCTTTATATTGCAGACAGCAATAAAGCAGGGATGCTTGTATACGAGAGAATCAGAAATTCAGTTTTGCAAATTCCTCGTCCGGCAGGATTGCAGACGGAGTTGCCACAACAGCAGAGGAAACACGGTTTGCTTTTGCAATTGCATCATGTAAACTGTCACCCTTTTTCAGGCAGGCAATGACAGAACCGATATGGGAATCACCTGCGCCGATGGTATCTGCCTGAGTGGTCGGTACAGGAGGGATGATTTCTTCAGTGGTTCCGTCGAAGTAGTAGCAGCCTTTTTCTCCAAGGGTAATGATCACAGTGTTGTGTGTTTTACCATAGAGATAAGCACCTGCTTCTGAAATGGTGGATTTTCCACTGGCATCAAGTGCTTCTGTTTCATTGAGATGCAGGATCGGTGAGAGATTATAAATGCGATTTACAAGAGCCGGGTCAATGACAGTAAGTCTTGGGCCGGGGGCGAAGAAAACAGTAAGCTGCGGGTTCTTTTCCAGGAACTCTACGACATTGCTTCCTGTCACTTCTTCAATTTCAAGGCCGCAGATATAAACAGAATCAATTTCTTCCAGATCAATGAGATCAAACCAGTCTTTCTGGAACAGGTATTCCGCACCGTGATAGGAGATGAAAGTGCGTTCGCCGCTCTTTTCTACGAAACAGTAGCAGCATCCGTTATCCATGTTTGGCGCCGGAATGGGAATGGCGATTCCTTTTTTCTTTAATTCTTCTCTTACGAAATATCCGTAAACTCCTGTACCTACAGGGGAGAACAGGATGTAAGGAACCCGGAAATGACGTACAGAATCAGAAACATTGTAAGCGCATCCGCCCAGAGACATATGCTGGCTGCGTACATGGACGTCCTCGCCGGTCCGTGGAAGAGAATCAACAAGATTTACGATAACATCTACGACAGTAGAACCAATGATCAGTGCTTTTTTCATGATGGAAACTCCTTCTGATGATGTGAGATTATGTAATTATGAAAAAATAATTTCTGCTGAAGTTCCATAATTTTATATTCAGAAGCAAAATATCTTTTGGCTCTGATATCGTATTATGTGAATCTAGCAGACAGAAACTGATAATAAACAACTACGAGAAATATGCTATCACAGATAGATTTTACTGGCAATACAGAAAGGGTGAAATTAATGCAGAAAACAATTTTACTGCAGGGTGCAGGAATTCTGGATGAAGAAGCAAAATGCACTCTGAAACAGAATGTATATATTAAAGATGGAAAAATCCTCAAGATTGTAGCAGAGAGTGAAGATGACCATTCCGTAGCTGCAGATGAGAACATTGACTGCAGCAAATACTTTGTAAGTCCGGGTCTGGCGAATCTGCATACACATACAGCTATGAATATCTTTAAGGGAATTGCAGAGGATGTAACTGCAGATGCCTGGTTCAATGAGATGATCTGGCCGTATGAGAGCAAGATGACAGATGATGATGTTTATATCGGAACACTTATGGGAATCTCCGAGATGATCAACAATGGTGTAACAGTTTTTGCAGACCATTATTTCGGAGAGGAACAGGTACTGAAAGCAGTGAAAGAGACAGGAATCCGTGGAGATCTGGCACCGACACTGTTTGGTATGACTCCTGATTTCCATGACCGTCTGGCTCAGGTGAAAGAATTTATCCAGGAGCACAGAAATGATTCTGACAAGATTTCTTTCCACATGGGACCGCATGCTAACTATACCTGCCCGTCACCGACACTGAAAGAGATCGTTGATGTGGCAAAAGAACTGGATCTGCCGATCCATCTGCATGTATCAGAAGAGGATGTACAGGTAGAGAAAGCCAGAAAAGAGACAGGTATGACACCATTTGGAATCCTGCATGAGGCAGGCGGATTTGACTGTAAGGTTTTGATCGGACATGGTTTATGGATCGAGGAGGATGACCTGAAATATCTGAGAGATGATACCTGGTTTGCATTCTGCCCGAAGACTTATATGAAACTGGCATCCGGTAAGGGCGGTTTCTTTGATCATTATAAGAAACTGAATTACGGATTCGGAACAGACGGTGCAGCAAGCTCCAATACACTGAATCCGATGGAACAGGCAAGACTGTTTGGTCTGCTTGGCAAGTATCAGGACAGAAATTCCGCAGAGTATACGGCTGAGGAAATCTGGAAACATCTGATGGCAAGTCACCAGGCATTCCCGTTTGGAAGTGGAAGAATGAAAGAGGGTGCACCGGCAGATCTGGTAATCTGGGATCTGTACCAGCCGGATACTTTCCCATTTTACAGTCCGATCTCATCTATCCTTTACAGCAGTAATAGTCAGAATGTAAAATATACTATGGTAGCAGGTGAGTTCCTGAAATATGATGGTAAGCTGAAGATGGATACGGAGGCGCTGATGAAAGAGGCAATCCGCTTGCAGAAAGAGCTGCTGGCGAGAGGTAAAGGAAAAGCAGAGGTTACTTATTAAATTTATATAAAAACAAAAAGGAGGAAAATTACTATGTGTATTCCAACACCACACAACACCGCAAAGAAAGGTGACATTGCAAAGAAAGTTCTGATGCCGGGAGATCCGCTGCGTGCGAAATATATCGCAGAGACATATCTGGAGAATCCGGTATGCTTTAACACAGTAAGAAATATGTTCGGTTACACAGGAACATATAAGGGAGAGCAGGTATCCGTTATGGGTGGCGGTATGGGTATGCCGTCTATGGGTATCTACAGCTATGAGCTTTATAATTTCTATGATGTAGAGAAGATCATCCGTATCGGTTCTGCTGGTGCTTTACAGGATGATGTGAATGTAATGGATGTTGTGATTGCTATGAGTGCATGCACAGATTCCAATTATGGAAGCCAGTATCAGTTACCTGGAACATTTGCTCCGACAGCAAGCTACAGCCTGGTTGAGAGAGCAGTGGAAGTTGCAAAAGAGCAGGGTACTCCGGTTCATGTTGGTACTGTTGTATCTTCTGATGTGTTCTACAGTGATAATCCGGAGAGTTCCAAGGCATGGAGAAAGATGGGTGTTCTTTGTGCGGAAATGGAGTGTGCGGCGCTGTTTATGAATGCGGCAAGAGCTGGTAAGGAGGCGCTGGGTATTCTTACTATTTCTGATCATATGTTCAGAGAGGAAGCGATTTCTGCGGAGGCTCGACAGACTTCATTTAATAAGATGATGGAGATTGCTTTAGGAATTTAAGGGATAATCCAATATAGATAGTAGGGGCTCTTTGGCTGGTATGTGGGAATACTGGTCAGGGGGCTTTTTGCTTTCAATAGGGACGCGTAAAAAAATATTTCATTTCATGTGCGGTTTCGGACGCTAAGATATTCTAAGTCCTCAAAAATCTGCTAAAAGCATGAGTCTCCAGGGACAAACTCGCTTCGCTCAGACAGTGTCCCTGGAGGCTCATAACGCAGATTTTTGAGAACTAAGAATATCTAAGCATCCTGCAAATGCACATGAAATGAAATATTTTTCGACGCTGTTTTTGGTATATGGGGAAATTGAGCTCAGGAGTTTTGGGGTTGGCAGGGGATTCGGCATCGGAGTCGGTGGATGTGGATGGAGAAGCTGAAGCTGGGCAGGATGCTGGAGGAGTATGTATGGTCAAGGGGTTAGATGTATTCCGGAAATATTTTGCTGATTATAAGGATCAGTATATTCTGATTGGTGGTGCTGCCTGCGATATTATATTTGAGAGTAATGAAGTGAATTTCAGAGCAACAAGAATCCAGCTTATCTGCAATTCTTTTGGATGATGCTTATTATAAGGCTCTTCTTAATGGAAAAGCTATAGAGAATGGTCTTTCGGTTCTTAGACCGGAATATATTATTCTTTTTGAGGCGAAAGCATATCTTGACCTGAAAATGAGAAAAGAATCTGGTGAATTGGTTGATTCCAGTGATATAAAGAAACATAAGAAAGATATTCTACGTATTGCATCAGAACTTATATTGGAAAAAACAACTGGATTGCCGAAGAGCGTGGAGCTGGATATACATACTTTCATTAATGATCTGGAACAAGAACCGTTTGATAAAAATTTATTGAAAATATATGGTTTAATGAATGATGAAGTTGTAAGTCTACTGAAACAGATATTTATGTAAAAAAGTTGAGTAAATCTGAGATGCAACATTCATACAGTATTGTGTTAGAGGGGCAGTTAATGACGACTGTTCTCAAGAAGAGCAATTGAAACTCCTTTCATTTTGTGTTAATATAAATACAATATGGGAGGTATTTTGAATGCAGATTAGAAAGTCAGCGGAGGATTATTTAGAGGCCATTTTGGTGTTGTCCAAACAGGGGGACGGGGTTCGTTCTATTGATATTGCAACGATGCTTGGGGTATCGAAACCAAGTGTAAGTCATGCGATGAAGTTGCTTCGTGAAGATGGTTATATTGCTATGGACCGTTATGGTACGGTAACACTTCTGGAGAAGGGAAATGAGATCGCGGTTCATATTTATGAGCGTCATACAGTGCTGAGCAAGATGCTGGAACATCTCGGTGTAAGCCCTGAGGTTGCGAAAGAGGATGCTTGCAAGTTGGAGCATGATCTGAGCGATGAGAGTTTTTCTAAGATAAAAGAACACTTTCACAAAGTGATTGGGGAAGTGGAATAAGGTAAAAATATAACAAGATAAAAGAGCGGCTGTTTCGTGTGAAGTTACGAAATAGCCGCTCTTTGAGCATTATGCGTTCTGTTTCTGCGGAAGCTGCGCAAGGATGATCGCGGCGAACATGATTACGCATCCAAAGATTTCTTTTGCGCTTAACTGCTGTCCAAGAAGAACCCAGCCTGCGAGAACAGAGATGCAGGACTCCAGGCTGAGGATCAGGGATGCGACAGTTGGATTCATGTTTTTCTGGCCTATGATCTGCAGGGTATAAGCTACACCACAGGACATAACTCCGGCATAGAGAATTGGCTGCCATGCTGCAAGAATGGATGAAAAATCCGGGTGTTCAAACAACAGTGCAGGAATTCCGGATAGGATTCCGCAGGTCAGGAACTGGATGCAGGAAAGTTTTACTCCATCCACTTTCGGAGAAAAGTGGTCAATGACCAGAATATGTATGGAGAATAAGAACGCACATACCAGTACAAGCAGGTCGCCTTTACCAATGGAGAATCCATCTGTAATACACAGAAGGTAAAGTCCAATCAGTGCCATTACAACAGCAGCCCAGATAAATTTGCTGCATTTTTTTCCAAGAAACAGACCGATGATCGGTACGATCACGATATAACAGGCGGTAATAAATCCGGCTTTTCCGACAGTAGTATATTTAATGCCGAACTGCTGGAAGTTGCTTGCCAGACAAAGGCAGATTCCACAGAAAATACCGCCGATGATCAGATCTTTTTGTTTCTGGACATTGGATACGGTGTTGGTGGATGGATGGGAACTGGCGGTTTCTACTGTTGCAGAGCTGTTAGAATTTTTCTGTCCAAGAACAAGGATGAGAGGAACCAGTACAGCGGATCCGATCAGAGAACGGACTGCATTAAATGTGAATCCTCCGACATAGTCCATTCCCACGCTCTGAGCCACAAAAGCGATGCCCCAGATAACTGCAGCGAGGAGCAGGAGCAGGGAATTTTTTAAAGGTATCTGTTGTTTTTGCATTTGTAAAAAATCCTTCCTTAATATAGTGTGTAAATGAAATGTATAAAATGTGGATAATACAAAATATTTATTCATACAGTGTGGATAGAAACAGTATAAGCTGCAAATATCAGACTGATTTGTAAAATGAATAAATGCTTTCATAATTATACAACACAGACCAGAAAAGTAAAAGAAGATTGTTAAAGTGATAAATCTGAGAGTAGAGTTTGCGTTACTGAAAACGGAGTGAACAGTAATGAGTTTGTTGAAATTGTATTAGAAAAAGATGATGGAGTAATTTGAGAAGGCAGAAAGTTATGCATGAAAATGTGAATAAGAGAAAGGCTTGGGAGTACAAAAAAGAAGCCCCTGCAGGAGGCTCCTTTTTCGCAAATGTGTAATTGTAAGTGTTTAATCTTATTTCCAATATTCCGCAGATCAGATAAAGATATATTTCAGAATGAACAGTACAGCAAGCACATACATCAGTACGCTGATCTTCTTTTCTTTTGCTTTACCTGTAACAACATTGATGATCACATAGGAGATAACACCCATGGAGATACCTTCGGAAATGCTGTACAGGAACGGCATTGCGATGATCGCGATAAATGCCGGGATGGCTTCCGTCATGTCGTTGAAATCAATCTTGGTTACAGATGTAAGCATCAGGAAACCAACGATGATCAGAGCCGGTGCAGTAGCAAAAGAAGGAATTGCCAGGAAGATCGGAGATAACAGCAATGATAATCCGAAAAGGATGGCTGCTACCAGGGAAGTAAGTCCTGTACGTCCGCCTTCAGCAACACCGGAAGCACTCTCTACGAAAGTAGTAACTGTAGAAGTACCGCACATAGCACCTACTGTAGTTCCTACTGCGTCAGAAAGAAGAGCACCTTTGATATTTGGAAGTTTGCCTTCTTTATCAAGCATGTCAGCTTTGGAAGCAACACCGATCAATGTTCCAAGTGTATCGAACATATCTACAAACAGGAATGCGAACATGATGACTACGAAATCCAGTGTGAAGACAATGGAGAAATCCATCTTCATAAATGTCGGAGCCATGCTTGGAATAGAGATTCCGTTTGAGAAATCCGGCAGGAGACTGTACCAGCCAGCCGCTGCATCCGGTTTATAAAGTCCGATAAACTGGCAGATGATCCCAAGTCCCCATGTGATCAGGATACCCCAGAGGATATTTCCTTTTACATTCTTTACAAGAAGAATGGCAGTGATCAGAAGTCCGATCAGTGCAAGCAGAACGGTGATTCCTTCTGTATTAAATGTTCCATTGGATACGGAAGATTTAAAGGAAAATACGCTTACCAGAGTAGAGTCATTATTAACTACGATCTTCGCATTCTGCAGTCCGATAAAAGCAATGAAAAGTCCGATACCAACGGATACTGCATGTTTCAGGTTCATTGGAATCGCGTTAAAAATCGCTTCACGCACGTTTGTGAGTGATAACAGGATAAAAATAATACCTTCTACAAATACAGCTGCCAGTGCCTGCTGCCAGCTGTATCCCATACCGAGAACAACCGTGTATGCGAAGTAAGCATTTAAGCCCATACCCGGTGCAAGAACAAACGGGTAGTTAGAAAGTAACGCCATCAGGCAGGTAGCGATAAAGGATGCCAGTGCAGTTGCTGTAAAAACAGCACCTCTGTCCATGCCGGATGCTTCCAGAATGTTCGGATTAACAGCCAGAATGTAGGCCATTGTCATGAATGTGGTAATACCTGCCATGACTTCCGTCTTTACGTCAGTGTGGTTCTCTTTGAGATGAAACAATTTGTCAAGGTTCATAATCCTTCCCCCTTTTGATTTTAAAATTGTCGTTACTGTACATAGTGTGAGCAGTAACAAATTGCCGGTTAATCTGCGGCGATCCAGATGACCATCCCGAAAAAAACAGGGTGAAACTCCTAGAATTGATCGTCCTGATAAATCAGAAACCGCCGCCGGAATCTGTATTTCCTGCAGTTACAGAATCTTCTTTCCAGCTACATACTTAGCGGTAATATTACGGTCATCGGAAAGATAGATCAATCTTTCCAGTCTGTTTTTCGGAGAAAGCTTCAAAGGTGTTGGAATAGTGCTGTCATTAAGCACAACCGCATCAAATTCATAACCCTCCTTAAAGCTTCCGACCTTTCCAAAGAAGGAACCGCCTCCTTCTGTTCCCATATAAAAGGCTTCTTCAACGGTAAGCGGCTTCATGGAAGAATCAACCAGCCGCCAGTACAGCTTGGAAACCTGAATGGCATCAGCCATGGCACGCAGAATAGAAACTGAAGTTCCACCTGCAATATCAGAGCCCAGTCCGATATGTAAGCCTTCATCCAGATAACGTCTCGCAGGAGAGATACCGGAAGAAAGATTGGTGTTAGACTGAGGACAATGAGCAATGTAAACGCCCTGTTTTTTCATAAGGGTAATTTCTTCATCGGAAGAATGAACACAGTGAGCCATGATCGTCGGGCAGTCACCGCCGAAAAGATCAAACTGGCTATATGCTTCTCCATAGAAATGTGTATTCGGACAAAGCTCCTTTACCCATGCGATTTCACCGAAATTCTCTGATAGGTGGGACTGCATCGGCAGATGATATTTCTTCTGAATCTCGGAAAGCTTCTCCATCAATTCATCAGAACAGGATGGCGTAAATCTCGGAGTAAGGATTGGCTTTACATTTTCAAATTTGTCCAGCGTATCTTCAATCCACTGAACCGTAGCATCAGCAGAAGCCTGAGCACTTTCCTCCTGCAATTCCAGAGAACCATTGCGGTCCATATTTACCTTGCCGACCATAGTCTTCATTCCGGTTTTATCCAACATTTCCATCAGAAGCTCCGTAGCCGGAACATGAAGTGTTCCAAACATACATGCTCTTGTATTCGGGCTCTTCTTCATATCTTCAACAAAAATAGAATAAGCCTCTTTTGCAAAATCGATATCTGCATAACGCGCTTCCTGCGGGAACGTATAAGTATTCAGCCAGTCCAGCAGCTCCAGATCCATACCTGAAGAACGGAACGTATACTGCGGAGCATGGAGATGAAGATCCGTCAGACCCGGAATAATAAGCTCATCACCGAAATCTGTACATTCAATTCCTGCATACTTCTCAGGAAACTCGCCAAACACCCCGACACATCGCCCATCTTCACATACCAGATAACCTCTCTCAGTAACAGAAAGCTCTGTCTGAGAACTGCTGTAGCAGATCGTTCCTTTAAGTGCAAATGTCTGTTTTTTGTTGTTCATAATCATTACCTTCTTTCTTCGTAGTTAAGGAAAGGCAAAAAAAAGCTACCGATGTTGCCTTTACCTCATGCTTTCTCCTTGGGGAGAGAACTTATAGACAACTATTACGGTAGTTGGTAGAAACATCCAACCGATTATGGACATATATAAGTTTTCTAATATTATTTACAAAATGATTATAAAATATTTATAGTTGACTGTCAATTCTTTTCTATGATTTAATTTATTATTCTTTTTTGTTAGTTTGCGCTTACTTAAAAATCTAACTTCCACCATTTAATTTCCTTTGGATAAAATATTTTTCTAAGCGTCCCTTTTATAGATAAAATATGATACAATACCCATTAAATAAAAGAGAAGGGAAAAGAAAAAATGGAATTAAACAAAGAAAACATGAAAAAAATCCGCTGGCTCATCGCATTTGCTGTCCTGTTATATCTGGGTGTACAGAACCTCAATATCGTTATCAGCACAGCAAAAGTTTTTTTAGGTTTCCTGTTCCCATTTATCATCGGATTCGGAATTGCCTTCATCCTGAATGTCCCGATGAAATTCATTGAACATCATTTATTCGGAAAAGTCCTGAAACAAAAGAAAAAAGCAGCCCAGAAACTGTCACGTCCGGTCAGTCTTGTGCTGGCCATCTGCTTTGTACTTTGCGTATTTGTGATCGTTATGCTGGTAGTAGTGCCGGAATTGGGAGCAACCTTCGTAAGTGTCGGCAAAAAGATTGAAGAAAACATCCCCGTTTTTCAGAAATGGATAGACAATGCTTTCGGAAACAATCCGGAAATTGTTAAATGGACGCAGTCCCTTGATATTGATCCGGGTAAAATGATCGATTCTGTACTCAGTGTGCTCAAGAGTGGCGTAAATAACATTGTTTCTTCTACAGTGTCCATCACCATGGGACTCCTTAGCACCGCTATGAACGCATCCATCGGCTTTGTTTTTGCCTGCTATATTCTTCTCCAGAAAGAAAAACTTCAGCAGCAGATCAGGAAAGCCATGTACGCGATCTTTCCGGAGAAACCGGTCAGATACATAGAACATGTATGGCACCTGGCAAACAGAATTTTTTCCAGTTTTATTACAGGACAGTGTATCGAGGCCGTCATTCTTGGAAGTATGTTCTTCGTGTCTATGACGATCCTGCGCTTTCCATATGCAATGCTGGTAGGCGTTCTGATCTCATTTACAGCATTGATCCCGGTATTTGGCGGAATCATTGGCTGCTGGATTTCATTTTTCCTGATCCTGATGGTAAGCCCGCTAAAAGCTGTTCTGTTCCTTGCGCTGTTCCTTGTTCTTCAGCAGATAGAAGGAAACCTCATCTATCCGCATGTAGTAGGCGGTTCCGTTGGACTTCCATCTATCTGGGTGCTGGTAGCTGTAACTCTCGGTGGCAGTCTGATGGGAATCGTGGGAATGCTTATTTTTATTCCGATGGTATCTGTAATCTATACCCTCTTCAGAGAGTGGGTATACGACCGGCTGGAAAAGAAACAGCTCGTTTTGTGACGAAATTATCAACTGAATGAGATGAATTTGTAAGAACTCTGTAAATGAGTGTAAGGTCTCTGTAATTGTAATTAATATGATATTTCTGTATTATAGTGATATCTGGTTAAAAATGGAAGGAGATCTTAAGATGGACATCTTAAAAGGTAAACGTTATGATATTATGAATGTGCTTTGGGAAGAAGGAAGACCATTGTCTGCTTTTGAGATCAATGACATTGCACCGGAACTGAAAATGCCGACAGTAAGAAGATGCCTGGAGCTTCTTTTAAAAGAGAACCTGATCAAAGTTGCAGGAACATCTATGAACGGCAAAGTTTATGCAAGAAATTATACCCCTCTTCTTTCAAGAGAAGACTATTTAAAAGGAAACGCAAAAAGCAGAAAAATCAGTCCAGTGGAGATGATGACCGCACTTCTGGAATCCGATAATATCACATTGGAAGATCTGGAACAGCTCCAGAAACTTATCGATAAGAAACGCAGTGAACTGGAAAGCAGATAAGTGGTTACTGAGAACGGTAAAGATAAGCATAATATATCATACAGAAGGTTACACAGATAATAATGAAAACAATAAGAAGGCTGCCGTATTTACGGCAGCTTTTTTTAATGATATAGAAACAGCCAGATGGGTGAAATCACTCATCTGGCTGTAAATAATTTTATTTAATTATTTTTTGTTCTGCTCAACTTCTTTTAACATCATAGCACGAACTTTAAGTGGAAGTCCGAACAGTGTGATAAATCCGTCTGCATCATGGTGGTCATAGAGGTCACCTGTTGTGAAGGATGCAAGAGATTCATTGTACAGGCTGTATGGAGAAGTTGTACCGGCTTTGATGATGTTGCCTTTGTACAGTTTGAATTTCACCTCACCTGTTACATATTTCTGAGTGGACTCAACGAATGCCTGGATTGCTTCACGAAGTGGTGTGTACCATTTTCCTTCGTAAACAACCTGAGCGAACTGGCTTCCAAGCTTCTTCTTTGTTTCCATTGTCTCACGGTCAAGTGTGAGTTCTTCGAGCTGTTCATGAGCTGCCATCAGGATTGTTCCGCCAGGAGTCTCATATACACCACGGGATTTCATACCAACAACACGGTTCTCAACGATATCAACGATACCGATTCCGTTCTCACCGCCTAATTTATTAAGCTCAGTGATGATCTCGGAAACTTTCATTTCTTTTCCGTTTAATGTTTTCGGAACACCCTGCTCGAATGTCATAGTAACTTCTGTTTCTTTATCAGGAGCTTTCTCAGGTGTAACACCTAAAACAAGCATGTTGTCATAGTTTGGAGCCTGGGAAGGATCTTCCAGTTCCAGACCTTCATGGCTGATGTGCCATAAGTTTCTGTCACGGCTGTAGCTGTGGCTTGCATCGAATGGAAGGTCGATTCCGTGAGCTTTGCAGAATGCGATCTCGTCTTCACGGGACTGCATAGTCCATTTGTCTGTCATACGCCATGGAGCGATGATCTTAATATCTGGAGCAAGAGCTTTGATACCAAGTTCAAAACGGATCTGGTCATTACCTTTACCTGTAGCACCGTGGCAGATAGCAACAGCGCCTTCTTTACGTGCAATCTCAACTAATTTCTTAGCGATTGCCGGACGTGCCATGGATGTACCAAGGAGATATTTATGCTCATATACAGCACCTGCCTGTACACATGGAACGATGAAATCATCACAGAATTCATCTACGATATCTTCAATATATAATTTGGAAGCACCGGAAAGTTTTGCTCTTTCATCCAGTCCGTCCAGTTCGTTTCCCTGACCGCAGTTTACACAGCAGCAGACAACGTCGTAATCAAAAGTTTCTTTTAACCACGGGATTAAGGCTGTGGTATCAAGACCGCCTGAGTATGCTAAAACGACTTTTTCTTTCATGATTGTATTCCTCCTGAAATTGGATTTTATTATTTTCTTAATTTGTAAAAATTTCCTGAGATATCCGTTTGCTGAAAGTAAATGAATAGGTCGGGAGTTCAGCGCATTATTTTTGAATAAATGCGGGAATTTCTGATTTAAATTTTTGAATAAATATTCAATGCGGAACAGGATGAATTCCTGCGACTCCGCTTAACAAGTGATAATATACACCTTTTTTTATAAATATGCAATAGAAAAATACAAAAAAGTTTTATTCATTTTTGCATAAATATACAACATAATATAGGTAAAAACAAGGGAAAATGAACAATCTAAATTAAAATCCATGTAAAAACATTGGAAAATGACTATTGCATATTATGCAGGTAAGATGTATAATTAGTCCAGCGCTCTGATAAAGTAAAGTTTTACAATGCTGTTGAACTTATTGCCGGCAGATATAGCTAGAATGGCGTCAATAAAAAAGAACTTCACAGATAAGAAAAAAAGAACTAAGATATACTCAACAGCATGAAATAGAAGAGCAAAAGAAAAATGGAAAATAAACCTTGCCGATAAGGCGAAAGATGGAGGAAATTATTATGATTAAAGCAGGAATTATCGGTGCCACAGGATATGCAGGTAACGAGATCGTGAGACTGCTTCTGGGACATAAAGATGTAGAAGTTGCATGGTATGGTTCAAGAAGTTACATTGACCAGAAATATGCGGATGTTTATCAGAACTTTTTTAAACTGGTAGATGCGAAATGTATGGATGATAATATGGAAGCGTTAGCTGATGAAGTAGATGTGATCTTCACAGCAACTCCTCAGGGACTTTGCGCATCTCTGATTAATGAAGGAATTCTTTCCAAAGCGAAAGTGATCGACCTGAGTGCAGATTTCCGTATTAAAGATGTGAAGAAATATGAGAAATGGTACGGAATCGAGCATAAAGCTCCGCAGTTTATTGATGAAGCTGTTTACGGATTATGTGAGATCAACCGTGAGGATATCAAGAAGGCAAGACTGATCGCGAACCCTGGATGTTATCCGACTTGTTCTACACTTTCTATTTATCCGCTGATCAAAGAAGGACTGATCAATCCGTCCACGATTATTATTGATGCGAAGTCCGGTACTTCAGGAGCCGGACGTGGAGCGAAAGTTGCGAATCTGTTCTGTGAAGTAAATGAGAACATCAAGGCTTATGGTGTTGCAACTCACAGACATACACCGGAGATTGAGGACCAGCTTGGATATGCATGCGGTAAAGAAGTTCTGATTAACTTCACACCACACCTGATCCCGATGAACCGTGGTATTCTGGTAACTGCTTATGCTTCTCTGACTAAGGATGTTTCTTATGAAGAAGTGAAGGCAATTTATGATAAATATTATGAGAATGAGACTTTCGTTCGTGTGCTGGATAAGGATGTGTGTCCGCAGACTAAGTGCGTGGAGGGAAGTAACTATGTAGATGTGAACTTCAAGATTGATCCTAGAACTCACAGAGTAATTATGATGGGCGCTATGGATAACCTTGTAAAAGGTGCCGCTGGACAGGCTGTTCAGAATATGAACCTGCTGTTTGGATTTAAGGAATCTGAGGGACTGCTTCAGGTACCGATGTGTCCGTGATAGATAATTGACTTAAAGGGGACGCTCCGAAAATTATTTGTTTTTGAACGCGGTTTCGGGGCTTACTAACTCTAAGTGTTCGGGAATTTGCTAAAAGCATGAGGCGTCTTGTCAAACTCGCTCCGTTGCAAACTTCGCTCAGACAGTGATGCAGCCGCCTCATAACGCAAATTCCCGAGCACTAAGAGTTACTACAGCCCCTGCAAATGCGTTCAAAAACAAATAATTTCCGGAGCTGATTTTTCCAGTAACTGGACGGGACTGCGCAGGGAACCTGCGGCAGGTCCTGAAGAGAGAAGTTGTGGAATTTTAGGAGGATATGTAATTATGAAGATTGTTGAAGGTGGCGTTACAGCGGCGAAGGGTTTCCAGGCAGCGGCTGCAGCGGCTGAGATTAAATATAAGGGCAGAACTGATATGGCAATGGTTTACAGTGAGGTGCCTTGTGTGGCAGCGGGTACTTTTACTACAAATGTTGTGAAGGCTGCTCCTGTTAAATGGGATCAGGATATTGTTTATAATCATCCGTATGCGCAGGCTGTGATCTGTAACAGTGGTATTGCAAATGCATGTACTGGTGCGGAAGGTTATGGATATTGTAAGGAAACCGCAGATGCTGCAGCAGAAGTTTTAAATGTAGCTGCTGATAGTGTGTTGGTTGCTTCTACTGGTGTTATCGGTATGCAGGTTCCAATCGATCGTATTAAAAATGGAGTAAAGATGATGGCTCCGAAGCTGGATGGTTCTCTGGAAGCAGGTACAGAAGCTGCGAAGGCAATTATGACTACTGATACAAAGAAGAAAGAAGTTGCTGTTCAGATTGAAATCGGTGGCAAGACAGTTACCATTGGCGGTATGTGCAAAGGATCTGGTATGATTCATCCGAATATGTGCACGATGCTTGGTTTTGTTACTACTGATGCTAAGATTTCCAAGAAGATGCTTCAGGAAGCATTAAGCGAAGATGTAAAAGATACTTACAATATGGTTTCTGTAGATGGTGATACTTCTACAAATGATACCGTTCTTCTTCTGGCAAATGGTCTGGCTGAGAATCCGGAGATTACAGAGAAGGGCGAAGATTATGAGACTTTTAAGGCTGCACTGAATTATATCAATACTTCTCTGGCTAAGAAGATTGCCGGTGATGGTGAGGGTGCGACTGCTTTATTTGAAGTGAAGATCATTGGTGCTGAGTCTAAGGAGCAGGCGGTTACATTAAGTAAATCTGTTGTTACTTCTTCTCTGACAAAAGCTGCTATCTATGGCCATGATGCAAACTGGGGAAGAATTCTTTGCGCGATGGGATATTCAGGTGCGCAGTTTGATCCGGAGAAAGTTGACCTTTATTTTGAAAGCAAGGCCGGAAAGATTAAGATTATTGAAAACGGTGTTGCTACAGATTACAGTGAGGAAGAAGCTACTAAGATTCTTTCAGAGGAAGCTGTTACAGCGATCGCTGATGTGAAGATGGGTGATGCTACAGCAACTGCATGGGGCTGTGATCTGACATATGATTATGTAAAGATTAATGCAGATTACCGTTCATAATAAAGGAAATGGATAAGCTGCTGATGACTGAGACAGAATGAAATGATTCTGGTCAGAACAGATAGGATGGCAGTCAGGTTGTAAAATAGATTACAAAGATTCGTCTGAAAAACAGAGATTGGTATTTTCTATAGTAAAAGAAAGATTTATTTTTCAGACAGATACAGGGAATAAGGAGAAAGATAAATGGTTAATCAGAAATACTTGGACAAGGCAGAGGTGCTGATCGAGGCGCTTCCTTATATTCAGAGATTTAATCGTAAGATCGTAGTTATAAAGTACGGCGGAAGCGCTATGCTGGACGATGAACTGAAGAAGAATGTTATCAAAGACGTAGTTCTTCTGAAACTGGTTGGTTTCAAACCGATCATCGTTCATGGCGGTGGCAAGGAAATCAGCCGCTGGGTTGGCAAGGTTGGTATGGAACCGAAATTTATTAACGGTCTTCGTGTCACAGATAAAGATACTATGGAGATTGCAGAGATGGTTCTTGCGAAGGTGAACAAGGAACTGGTTGCCATGGTGGAATCTCTTGGCGTAAATGCTGTTGGTATCAGCGGTAAAGACGGTGGTCTGCTGAAATGCCGCAAGAAACAGACAGAGGGCGGAGACATCGGATTTGTAGGTGAGGTTACAAAGGTTGAACCGAAGATCCTGGAAGATCTTCTAGAGAAAGATTTCCTGCCGATTATTTTCCCGGTAGGTTATGACGATGAGTTCGCTACTTATAATATTAATGCGGATGATGCGGCATGTGCCATTGCAGAGGCTGTTCATGCTGAGAAGCTGGCATTCCTTTCTGATATTGAAGGCGTTTATAAAGACAAGGATGATCCGTCCAGCCTGATTTCTGAACTTCATGTGGATGAAGCACAGAAACTGATCGATGACGGTTATGTAGGCGGAGGTATGATTCCGAAGCTGAAAAACTGTATTGATGCCATTGAAGAAGGCGTTAACAGAGTCCATATCCTTGACGGAAGAATTCCGCACAGCTTACTGCTGGAAATCTTTACAAACAAAGGTATTGGTACTGCGATTCTGAGAGAAGACGGGGAGAAATATTACAATGAACATGAATGAACAGATGAAGGAATCCGAAGAGAGTATCCTTCACACTTATAATCGTTTTCCTGTTGTTTTTGAAAAGGGACAGGGATGTTATTTATATGATTCCGAGGGAAAGGAATATCTGGATTTTGCAGCAGGTATTGCTGTAAATTCTTTGGGATATCATTATCCGGGATATGATGAAGCATTAAAAGATCAGATCGATAAGCTGATGCATATTTCCAACTTATATTACAATGAGCCGATCATCGAAGCCGGTGCGAAGCTGGTAAAGGCAAGTAAAATGAGCAAGGCATTCTTTACCAACAGTGGTACAGAAGCAATCGAAGGTGCTTTAAAAGCAGCTAAGAAATATGCATATGTACGTGACGGACATGCAGATCATGAGATTATTGCCATGAACCATTCCTTCCATGGAAGAAGTATCGGAGCTCTTTCCGTAACAGGAACTGCTCATTACAGGGAGCCCTTTGAGCCGCTGATGGGCGGTGTGAAGTTTGCAGATTTCAATGATCTGGAAAGCGTAAAGGCTCAGATCACAGATAAGACCTGTGCGATCATTACTGAGGTTGTTCAGGGTGAGGGCGGTATCTATCCGGCGAAGAAAGAATTTCTGGAAGGTCTGCGTCAGATCTGTGATGAGAAAGATATTATGCTGATCTTCGATGAGATTCAGTGTGGTATGGGAAGAACCGGACATTATTTTGCATGGCAGGCATACGGTGTACAGCCGGATATTATGACAAGTGCCAAGGCTCTTGGATGTGGTGTGCCGGTAGGTGCATTTGTACTGGGCAAAAAAGCTGCCAAAGCTTCTCTGGAGCCAGGTGATCATGGTACAACTTATGGTGGAAACCCGTTTGTATGTGCTGCAGTCAGCAAAGTATTTGACATTTATGAGAATGATAAGATCATTGAACATGTACAGGAAATGACTCCATATCTGGAACAGAAACTGGATGAAATTGTTGCAAAACATGAATGCGCTGCAACAAGACGAGGCATGGGCTTCATGCAGGGAATCGTGATCCAGGGCCGCCCGGTTGGAGAAGTTGTAAAAGCTGCGCTGGCAAAAGGACTGTTGGTGATCTCCGCAGGCAGTGATGTACTCAGAATCGTACCTCCGCTTGTGATCACAAAAGAATATATCGACAAGATGGCTGCTATTTTGGATGAGTGCATGGAATAATTTTAGATACTTCAAGAGATATTTGAATATTTTTACAAAATGCTCCGGGTATAATCAGTAACTGATTATATCCGGAGCATTATTTTTGCAGAGAAAATACCATCTTTATAGGTAAAGCCACAGGCACCGCCGTTTTTGTCGGTAATGTGGCGGACGGATTCGATTCCTATGCCGTTTCCGGAGCGTTTGGAGGATTGGAAAATATTGTTTTTTTGCTGTATTTTACCATCGAAGGTGTTCTCCACATGGATCAGAAGGAGATGATTATGGTGGGGATAAACTTCCACATTAATCTTTCTGCGGGCGGGCTCTGTTTTCACACTTGCCTGGATGGCATTTTCCAGCAGATTGGAAAACACAAGGCACAGATTAATCTCATCTATGGAAAGATCAGCAGGCAGAGAAGCCACTGCATGAAAAGGAGTGTTTTCTCTTTCTGCAATGGTGGAATAATATCCGAAAACACTGTCAACAGCCTGATTTTCGCAGAAATGCAGGTTATAATCAGAGATTTTTCCGGTTGCAGCGGAGAGATATTCTTTAATCTTTTCCATGTCACCCTGTTCTGCCAGAGCGGACAGCCGGACAAAATGATGGCGGACATCGTGACGGGCCTGTCTTGCTTCTTCGATGGCCATGCAGAGATTCTCGTACCTTTCCTGCTGAAGAGAAAGAAAAAGGTTCTCCTGCTGAAGTCTGGCATTTCTGTTCAGGCTGACTGCCATCATAAGAAACAGGACATAAAACAGAAGCAGGATTATGAGCAGTACAAGACTGAAAACAATATAACACTGCAGAATACGCCCGGTATATAAAGTGCTGCGGTGTTTGGGAATCATAAAAAGATTCACTCCTATGAAGATTACCGGAAGAATCCAGAATACATACCAGGTCTGGGCAAAGTTCTCGTCTGTGACCATTGTCTGTACACAGTGGCAGGCAGGATACCAGGCTGCCAGAACAAACAGCAGACAGATGACGTTATAGAAAATTCCGGCACCAGTGTGCAGCCACAGTCCGTTTTCTGTAATATGCAGGTCAGCAGTCATAAGTGCATTGACTGCCCGGGACAGACTTTTGACACATGTAAAAACTGCGAAGACTGCCAGAAAAATACTGACGGATTTCCAGACAGAGATTTTTAATGTTTTATGGTAAATGAGCATAATGACAGGCAGCAGAGGAAACAGGAACCATCTGGTCGGAATTTGCAGGGCACAGCAAACTGCCCCTCCCAAAATACAGATTCCCAGAAGAAGGGGAAGAAGCCATGCTGTCAGCTTAAGCGGTGTCTGCCTCAGATAGTTCTTTACAGGTAGATATGCCAGCAGTATGCCGGGAATGATTACGAAAAGTTCAAGTACAGGGCGAAGTATGTCAGTCATTTCAGGACCTCCTTTGGAACAGAAATCCATAAATGTCTGTCTGGCGTTTTTGAGAAGCTTCCGGCTGACAGGGACATTGCTTCCATTATCAAGGCGAAAGCCTGTTCCGTCAAAATCGACGGCATGCTCCAGATTGATCACAACGCCCCGGTTACACTGATAGAAACGTGAGTCCATTTTCAGGGAGGTTATGAAGGAATCAAAGGACTGGCGGGTGACCAGTTCCCTTTTACCGGAAGTGTGAATGTGGATCATATGGGAAAAATGTTCCGCATAGATTATTTCACGGAAAGGAATCTGAATATTACTTCCGTCTACTTTTGCATCTATGTATTTCCCGGAATCCGGGATGCGGGAAAGGATTTCATCTGCCAGTGCGGAATATATCAGAAATTACTGCACAGAGAAGCAGGTCTTTCCGCTGATTGAAATTTATCAGAATCAGGAACAATTTTTTGCACGGACATTGAAAACAGTACCGACAGTAGTGTTTCTCGCATTACCGGGTGTGGCCGGCCTGAATGCAGCAGAACATCTTCGTTCCCTGTATCCGAAATGTGGAATTATCTGGTGCAGTGACCTTGATTTTTCGCTTCATGCGTTCAGGCTGCGGATAGAATATTTTTTTATGAAACCTGTGGAAGAGCAGAAAATAAAAGAAGGACTTTCCATCTGGTTTGAATGTAAAAAAGTAAGATAAGAAAGACATTCAGGAGGAAAACAACATGAAGACAATCATAAAGTATGAACTGGTCATAAATGAAGCACTTAGATCCGCACTCAATTACCATACACCTGACGAGCAGATTAATGAATTTATCCGCTTTTTCGGCAGACATATCGGTTCTGACAGAATATATATTTTCGAAGATTGTAAAGAAAGGCATGGCACAGACAATACGTATGAATGGTGTGCACAGGGAGTAACTCCTGAGATAGACAGATTGCAGAATGTCGATATGGACGTAATAAAGTGGTGGTATGATACGTTTTCCAGGGGCGAAAGTATCATTATCACTGATATAGAAGATATCAAAGAAGAACATCGCGTATCATATGATATGTTAAAAGCGCAGAATGTGAGAAATGTGGTGGTGTGCCCTTTGCGTTATAAAGATGAGATAAGTGGTTTTTTTGGGGTGGATAATCCTCCAAAGAGTGATTACAAGGGGTTTACTACTTTTCTGGATATGATAGGAACGCTTCTTATCTCATTTCTGAAATTGCGTAATTCGTTTATAAAGTCAAATAAAGAGGCAAAGCTCAGCAGTTATTCGTCGCTTTCCAAAATCTATGCATCTATGTATTTGGTTGATGTGCAGACAAAAAGATATCATATTATAAAAATGACAGATCAGATTGCGGAATATTTGGGAAAAGATTTTAAAATGGGAGAATATGAAATCAGAGATGATTTTTGCGGACATATCAAGAATATCGCTGAGAAAATGTGTACGGAATCACAACTTCAGGAATCACTGGAGTTTGTAGATATCAGTACGCTGGAAGAACGGCTTCTTGGAGAAAACAGCATAACACATGAATTTACAGATAAAATATCAGGCTGGAACCGAAGCAGATTTATTCCTGTAGACTACGATGAAGATGGAA
The DNA here is from genome assembly GCF_052063845.1 of Blautia sp. HCP3S3_D9. Classification (NCBI taxonomy): domain Bacteria; kingdom Bacillati; phylum Bacillota; class Clostridia; order Lachnospirales; family Lachnospiraceae; genus Blautia; species Blautia sp. HCP3S3_D9. The sequence goes on along the minus strand of NZ_JBQHWS010000032.1, from coordinate 3,902 downwards.
AACTTCTGCATGTACTTTTCTGTATTGAGTGTATAGAAGAAGAAAAAAGGCGTGAGAACAGGCTGATTTATCTGGCGCGGACAGATCTTATGACAGGATTATGTAATCGTGGAAGCGGAGAAAAAAAGATTACTGAACTTTTAAAGGAAAAAACAGGAGGATTGCTTTGCCTGATCGACTGTGACAAATTTAAATCCATCAATGACACCTACGGGCATTCTGTAGGAGATAAGGTGATCATAGCCGTTGCGGAGAAGTTACAGAAAACATGTCGTGACAGTGATGTGGTTTTGCGGCTCGGAGGTGATGAGTTCGCCATGTTTATACCGGGAATGCTGGAACAAAGGGTAGCAGAGAAATTTTTTGAGAGATTTTTTGAAAATATCCGACAGATAGATATCATAGAGATGCAGGGGAAGAACATAGAAATAAGTCTGGGTGCGTGTTTTTATGATGGATATGAAGAGGTTTCTTTTGATCAGTTATACAGAAAGGCTGACAGGGCAATGTATCAGAGCAAAAAGCAGAAGGGCTGCAGTGCTGTAATCTACGGGGAGGAGATGTGAAAAATTTCTGAGAGACTTCGATGTAGAGTTACGTAGCGAGGCGAGACAAAAGGAGGGGTCTATGAAAGAAAAGAAAGTAATTGATTACACCAGAACCTATCGAAGAATTGAGGCAGATAAAAAGAAATGTATTCTGTATATTGTCATACTGCTCCTGCTTGGTTTTCTGCTTATGTGGACTCAGATTGATGATTTGACCAGGATAATCTGTAAGATATGTGCCGGTGTTTTAAAGAAATATGAACCGCATATGTATGTTGGAATCCGTTCAGAAACTTATCCTCTGTTTGGAAAAATCAGCTATCTCAGTGCAGGAACCGTATATCTGGGAATACAGTTAAGCCTTATAAATACAGGAATTTCTCTTGGAGTAATCCTTCTGCTGGCGGGACTTCCATGGAAGGGTCGTCCTCTTGCCATTTATCTGATCCTGTGCAGTGCGATTCATCTGATAAACAGTCTGTGGTTTGTGTTTGGGGAAAAATATTTTCCATATACTTTAACTGTTTATTCAAACCTATATATGCTTCAGGAAATTGGCATATGGGTGATGTTTTTTGTTATGACAGTTATGGTCACTGGAATTATAGGAGACAGGGGAGTGATCTATAAGCTTTTGACTCTTCTTGCGGTAATGTTGTATTCCATTGTATTTGGAACTGTTCGCTATGTGATTTTTATCTGGCTGCTGTACAGATTCTCTGTGATCTATATGGCGTTCTTCTACTTTATGATAGGTCCTATGTTTGATTTTTTGTATCTGGTTATGATTTATGCAGTGTTTGTCAACCGCATGATCGGTGTTTACGATTCAAGGAAGGGAAAGGAGGTATGGAAATGGTCGTAGCTATTATGAAAGGTTATACGATTTTTGTTATTATCCTGATGCTTCTGTACACAGCCAGACATTTTTATTTTACAATTGTAAGACTTCTGGGCAGGCAGCGTCTCTATTACAATGATATTCTTACAGACAGGATGAAAAGTATTTCCGTACTGATCCCCATGCATAATGAGGAACAGGTGCTTTCCAATGTTCTGGATTCTCTGCTGAAATGTGAGTATGACAGGGACAGACTTGAAATTATTCCGATCAATGATAATTCTACAGACCGTACAAGGGAAATGTTGGATGAGTATCACAGAAAGTATGAGTTTATACGTCCCCTTCACAGAGACTGTCCGGACAGAGGAAAACCGGTAGGTCTGAATGATGCAATGAAGCTGGCAAAAGGGGAGATCATCATTGTATTTGATGCGGATTACAGACCTGCCAGAAACATGTTGAAACAGATTGCGCTGGGATTTGAGGATCCGCAGGTAGGTGCAGTTATGGGGCGGGTAATACCGTACAATACCAATACAAATATGCTGACCAGACTTATTAATCTGGAACGGTCCGGAGGATATCAGGTAGACCAGCAGGCACGATATAACCTGAAAACAATTCCACAGTATGGTGGGACAGTAGGGGGATTTCGCAAAGATTTTCTGTTAGAAACAGGTGGCTTTAATCCAAAGGTTCTGGCAGAAGATACGGAACTTACATATCGGCTTTTTACCAATGGCTGGAAGGTTGTATACGCTAACTCAGCGGAATGTTATGAAGAGTCCCCGGAAAGCTGGAATGTGAGAGGCAGACAGATCAGACGCTGGTCAAGAGGTCATAATGAAGTATTGTTTCGCTATCTGATCCCTACGATCACAACTCCCTATATGGGACTGTTTCAGAAAATAGATGGATTGTTTCTGCTTTTTATCTATTCAGTACCGGTATTTCTGCTGCTAGGCTGGGTAGTTTCCCTTGGATTATTTTTCCTGGGTGAAATGCAGATATTCAGTGGCTGGTGGGTTATATTATTTTTGGGAATTTATAATTCCCTTGGAAATTTTGCACCATTTTTTGAGATAGGTACCTCGCTGATTATAGACGGACTTCCCGGAGAGGCATTGCTTCTGCCCCTTATGATGTTTAACTTTTTTTTCTATATGTGGAATATCTCTCTGGGATTCTGGGATGCAGTGGTAGATACTGTTACCGGAAGAGGTGTGAAATGGGATAAAACAGTGCGGTTTACTGTGCAGAAAACAGAAAAGGAGGCTGAAAAATGAAAGTATGGATTTTGATTTTTGTCTGTATGTTCTCTATGCCTCTGTTGGTCGCAGTATTGCATTTCAGGATGAGAAAAGGGCAGATCCTGAAAATAAGGCAGGATTATGTGAAAAATGCCAGATATTTTGGCCAAAGCTTTTCTTCTCTGGTGGAAAAAGCCCTTCCGGAAATGAAGAATGGTATGATCATGCTTTCAAGACAGGAAAAGGTGTTGGAAACAGATGGAAACCAGGAGTTTGTGCAGCCTGAGATTGAAGATCTGGTCATTGCCAGAAATACCATCTTCTGTCCGCAGCAAAATGATCTGCATTTCCAAAAAGAAATCTACAGTGAAAAGGATGCGTTGTTTGTAAAAGAGAACATACGACTCCGGGCTGTATACAGCAAAAAAAGACTGCTTTTCGGAAATAGGGTCCGGCTGCTCAGATGGGCAGATGCTGAACATGCGGTTGTAGTTTATGATGAATGTGATCTGGGTGAAAGGGTATCAAGCGGAGAACAGCTTGTGATAGGCTTTGACAATATTTTTCACAGTCTGTATGCATCGGTAATCCGTCTGGGACAGCGTCCGGAGGAACCTGACCGGTTTATGGAGGAACGTGATTCCAGAATATTTCGTATGCCGGTAATGAACAGTCATGAATATAACAGGCATTACATAGATGATGATATGGTTACGGAAAGTGGGACAGTTCCTTATACGATTATTTCCCGTGGGGATATAAAGGTGATAGAGGACATTATCCTGCAGGGAGATATCCACAGTGATGAGTCTGTAAGAATCATGGAAAATGCATCGGTGCTTGGAAATATTTTCGCAGAGAAGGATATACTTCTGGAAAAAAATGCAACAGTGCTTGGAAACATTTTTACACAGGGCAACATTATATTTGAAGAAGGCGCCAGTGCAGGTCAGCCGAATAAGATTACTTCAGTTGTCGCCCGCGGAACAATAACATTTTATGGAAGTAATTATGTTTATGGATATGTGGTTTCAGAGGGCGGTGGAAAAATCCTGAAATCGGACAGAGAGGTATTGGGAGAGTATTGTTTTCCAGGAGAACCTGTTCATAAAGAAAGAATTATTTTCCAGAATCTGTCGGAATATGAAAATGTTGATTTTCTGGGATTTCGAGGAGATATATACGTAAAAGAAGCGGTTATTCCTGAAGGTGCATCAATTATTCCGAAGAGTCAGTTTTTTGGATGCAGAAGTCTTGAGA
>NZ_JBQHWS010000031.1:0-33464 GCF_052063845.1 Blautia sp. HCP3S3_D9 | reverse complement strand
GGATCTATATCATGCTGGAATATAAGCTGAAAAGATATGGGATCCGTTTCATAAAACAGGAAGAAAGTTATACCAGCCAGTGCAGCCCACTGTCACCGGAAGTGGGGAAAAGATATGCAGAGCCGTCCAAACGGAAAGAGAGAGGACTGTACAGAGATGGAAACAGAACCTATAACGCAGATGCCGTAGGCGCATATAATATCCTGAGAAAATATCACTCCGTATCCGGAGTAAAAAGAGAACTGTCCGTAACCGGACTGAAGACACCGGAAATAATAAAAGTAGCTGTATAGCTCTAAAGAGCAAACAGTAGTGGTGCCATGGATGCACCCTGAAAAAAGGCGGTATCCCGCCTTAATTCAGATGCTCTGGTAACTCAGTTACCGAGTAATTCACTACAGAGCAACAATGGTATAAAAGCTTCTGTTATTATGGGAAGTACCAATACAGTACAATGGATAAATCCAAATCAAGGATATATCGTAGGACAAGATCAAAGTAAATATCAGATTGAAAGTAGTAAAGTTGATGTAATTAAAGCAGATGAACCGTTTCCTATTGATTTTGAGTCACAATTGAACAATTTGGAAAATCTGTCTAGTAAATTAGGTAATCTTGTTCCTAATGAAATGGATGATGTAAAAGTAGCGTATGTTCCAATAAGTGATTCTGGTAAAATAGATTATGAAAATATTTTTGTTGATGGCAAAAAACCTTTTAAATATGTACATGAGTGGACAGCAAATACTGGACTACAAACAGATGGCAAATTGCTTGTAATTAATGTTGATTGTACAAATGCACCATCTGAAATTGATATTGAAGGATGTAAAGTTAATGATAAAGGACCAGGGGCGTGGAATCCAATAGCAAATAGTGTAATTTGGAATTTTTATACTAATAATAATGGATCAATTTCAACATATACAGGACATATTAAATACAGTAATGGACTTGGAACACTATTAGCACCAACGGCTCATATTACATGTGTGGCTTCTACAAATGGTTCTGTTATTGCTAATACTGTGGATCATGCACCTTGTGAGATACATCATATAAAACCAAGTGGATCAACGACAGTACTTCAAGAAACAGTAACTTGCTCTAATACTTCAAGTGATGACACAGATGATAAAGGAAATCTGAGCATAAGCAAGTACGTAGTAGGGGCTGATACAGGAGAAAGAACCTTTAAGTTTACCGTGCAGGGACCAGATGGAAAATACTACAGCAAGGATGGAAGTGCATCTGATACAGAAACAGTAGTGGAAGTCAAGGCAGAAGAGACTGTAACGATCAAGGACCTGCCGGTAGGAGAATACACAGTAAACGAAAAGACAGAAGAAGCCGGAATCAGCGGATACGGACTTGCAGTAACAGGAACTGGAAAGGTGACAATAAGAAAAGATAGCCAAGCAATTGTAGCAGTTACAAATACCTATACAAAAACTTCAGTTGATGTCAAGATCAGCAAGGTAGATGCCGAAACATACAAAGTACTCGGCGGCGCCCACCTCATGGTTATTGACCCGGATGGAAATGTAGTAGCTGAATGGGATTCTACAAAGAATGCTCACAAGATCACAGGTCTCAAACCGGGAGTTACTTATACTCTTCGTGAGACAAAAGCACCGAAGGGCTATGATGTTGCGGCAGATACAACATTCGAACTGAATGAAGACGGAACAATCAACACAGCAAACACGACAACATCAATCAGTGGTGACGATCTTCTTGTAAAAGATGAGAAGACAGTAGACAAGACAGTTTCCGTATCTGTAACCAAGAGACTGGTAACAGTTGATGGACAGGTTATTGGAGCACCGGATGCGACATATTATGTTGCGCTTTATTCAGATCCTGACTGTACACAGAGAGTTTCAGATGTAATGGCTCTTAATTATAAGAATGCATCTGTTTCTACTGTAACATTTACAGGACTGAAAAAAGGCCAGACCTATTATGTAGGTGAGTGCGAGGCAGATGGAACAAGCTACCTTGCAAATGTAAATGCAGACGGAACTTTATACACGGTAGATTTCTCTGATGGAAATACAGTAGAAGTTACAAATAATGATGGAAGTAAGACCATATACTTTGATAATCAGTTTGAAAAGGTTCCGGATGGTTACTACAAAGAAGGTGAACTGAACATCACCAAGAAGCTGGTAGGCGGCGATGGAAAAGCTAAGAACAGCAGTGAGATTTTCTATGCAGGAATTTTCTCAGACGCAGATTTCACACAGCTTTCTCCAGACGTTTCTGATAACATCGTACCGTTGGATCTGGCAGGTGGTTCAGAGGTAACTTCACAGGTTAAGGTTTCTATTCCGGAAGGCGGCTCTATTACCTTATATGTAACAGAGGTAGATTCCGAAGGAAATCCGGTTGCCGGAGCAGCAAGTTTTAAGTATGATGTCAGCGTAGATAATATGCAGGTAACTTTTGATGATGACAATATCAGTGCAGATGTAGTAATTACAAACTCTGAGAATACACCGGAAGTTACACCAACACCAACTACTACGACACCGAACACTCCGGTTACACAGAGTGGATCTACAACGAAATCTGCCGTCAAGACAGGCGACAGCACACCGATTGGAATGTTTGTAGGATTATTTGCAGCAGCGGCCGTAATTGCCGGAGCAGCGGTATTCTTTAAACGCCGTAAGAAATAATATGTAAATTTGAAAAGGGCTACACACTTTATAGTGCGTAGCTCTTTTTGTTTGCGCGCCATGGGCGCGCTCTAACGGGTGAAAGTCCCGAACACGCCTAGGCAACGAGGAAGTGTATAGCCGAACAGCAAGGGTGTCCATCGTGAGGTGGAATCTGAAGGAAGCTGTAAGCAAACTCTTGGTCCGACGGACAGAAATCACATATAAGGCTCGGAAATACGGATAAGTCTGCAAAAGAAGATGAAGTCCAAAAGTTGCTGGAAGTACGAGTAAATGTGGCGGATAGATGAGAGGAAAGAGTGTGCACCTTAAGCGTGGAGGTCTCACAGAGGTTTCATTAGCCTAGTAACAACGAACTGTGAGAAGTCAGCCGAACCCATAGTAGTGAAGAAGTTTCTGTAACGGAAATGGAGCGAAGGGGTGAACAATCAATAAGTTTGAGTATGTCTCGTATTGCAGAAATGACAACATCTGCCGTAACCAATCGGGTAAAAGATGGTCAAATCAAGCGAGACGGAAAGGAAAGAACGCATGGACACAGGTAGTCTAATGGAGCAGATTTTATCTAGCGATAATCTCAATAGAGCATATCTGCAAGTCGTACGAAACAAAGGTGCAGAGGGAGTGGACGGAATGAAGTACACAGAACTCAAGGAACATCTTGCAAAGAACGGCGAAATCATCAAGGAACAGCTGAGGACAAGAAAATACAAACCTCAACCAGTACGAAGAGTGGAGATACCAAAGCCTGATGGTGGTGTCAGAAACCTAGGAGTACCAACAGTAACAGACAGATTTGTACAACAAGCCATTGCACAGGTACTAACACCAATCTATGAGGAACAATTCCATGACCACAGTTATGGATTCAGACCGAATAGGTGTGCACAGCAAGCAATCCTAACAGCACTTGATATGATGAATGATGGCAATGATTGGATTGTAGACATTGACTTGGAAAAGTTCTTTGACACAGTAAATCATGACAAGCTGATGACCTTAATTGGAAGAACAATCAAGGATGGAGATGTCATCTCCATTGTGAGAAAGTATCTTGTCAGTGGAATTATGATTGATGATGAGTATGAAGACTCTGTAATAGGAACACCACAAGGAGGAAATCTTTCTCCGCTATTAGCGAATATCATGCTCAATGAACTTGACAAAGAAATGGAAAAGCGAGGACTCAATTTCGTGCGATATGCGGATGACTGTATCATTATGGTTGGAAGTGAAATGTCTGCAAATCGAGTAATGAGAAATATTTCTCGATTTATTGAGGAGAAACTAGGGCTTAAAGTCAACATGACAAAAAGTAAAGTGGATAGACCGCAAAGACTCAAATACCTTGGATTTGGATTCTACTTTGATTCAAGAGCACACCAATATAAGGCGAAACCACATGCAAAATCAGTTGAGAAGTTAAAGAAGAGGATGAAGGAACTCACCTGTCGTAGCTGGGGTGTAAGCAACAGCTACAAAGTGGTGAAAATCAATCAACTTATCAGAGGGTGGGTTAACTACTTCAAGATAGGAAGTATGAAACATCTGTGCAGAGAAATGGATAAACATATCCGATTCAGACTTCGAATGTGTATATGGAAACAATGGAAAACACCACAAAACAGGGCAAAGAATTTAATGAAACTAGGCGTGCCCCAATGGGCGGCAAAGCGAACATCCTATGCTAAAGGGTTCGCAAGAGTATGTCGAGGTTCAGATGTAAGCCAAGCTATAAGCAATAAGAGACTAATCTCATTCGGATTAGTCTCAATGTTAGATTACTACACCGAAAGATGTGTTACTTGTTAAGTTGATTGAACCGCCGTGTACCGAACGGTACGCACGGTGGTGTGAGAGGTCGGAATTTCTCAATCAAGAGAAATTCCTCCTACTCGATACGTGGAAATGCATTACAATAGATAGCGCTCGAATTGCAGGAACTTTTTGTCTATATCTCGTCTGAGTTTTGTGGTATTATTAATGATATGACATTTTCACATAATAAATTTAAACAGGGGGATTTTTAATCATGTTACAGGGTTTTAATCATTTTGATGAGAATGGAAATGCAGTTATGGTGGATGTTTCCGGGAAGAGTGTTACTTATAGAACGGCGATTGCTACAGGAGAGATTCATGTAGGTGAGGCCATTATGGCTGCTGTGAAGGAAGGTTCTGTAAAGAAGGGGGATGTTCTTGGCGTTGCGCGTGTAGCGGGCATTATGGGTGTGAAGAGGACTTCTGAGCTGATTCCGATGTGTCATCCACTTCCTATCCAGAAGTGTTCTGTAGATTATGAACTGGATGAGGCAAATGGAATTATCCGGGCTTTTTGTACGGTTAAGACAGAGGGAAAAACCGGCGTGGAAATGGAGGCACTGACAGGAGTTCAGGTGACTCTTCTGACAATTTATGATATGTGTAAGGCGATTGATAAGCATATGGTAATGTCCAATGTGCATCTGGTTGAGAAGACTGGTGGTAAAAGTGGAGATTTCCGATTTTAGCCAGAACGAAATGATTTGCAAATGTTCATCCGATTAAAACAGAACATCTGGTGAATTGTGATATTTGTTAATATTAAAAAAATTTGTTGGGTAAAAGAGAATAAAAGTGTATAATAAATAAAAAGAAAAGAACGGCTGTTTTCTGTATATATTGGAAGATATTTCAGTATAAGATACTGCGGCAGAATAACAGTCGAAAAACCTTTTTTTGGGATGCTATAATTTATGGAGGGTTTTACAATATGAAAAGAGTAGCGATTATTACATCCAGCGATACTGGATATCGTGGAGAACGTGAGGATTTAAGTGGTCCGGCAATCCGTGAGATCGTTGAGAAGAATGGATATGAAGTGGTATCTGCGGATATTCTGCCGGATGACAGAAAGATGCTGTCAGAGAGAATGGCAGAGATTGCAGATAAGGGAGAGGCAGAATTGATTCTGACTACAGGTGGAACTGGTTTTTCTCCACGAGATATTATGCCAGAGGCAACAGAAGATATCATTGACAGACGTGTACCGGGAATTCCTGAGGCAATGCGTGCATATAGTATGACGATTACTAAACGTGCTATGCTTAGCCGTGCAACAGCTGGTATCCGTAAAAAAACGCTGATTATTAATCTGCCGGGAAGTCCTAAGGCTGTAAAAGAGAGTCTGGAATATATTATTGATGCACTTGGACATGGCATCGAGATTATGACGGGAGAAGCTGGAAACTGCGCGAGATAGTTGACAGTCATTAATGGAAGAATAAGTACGAAAATAAAATCAGGAAGGTAAAAGGGATAGTTTTATGGGAAAAGTAATTGCAGTCTGTACAAGTGACAGGAAAGGAATACAGAAGACAAGCGTTCCGGAGATTGAGATTGTTGAGGACTGGGGCATTGAGGGAGATGCACATGCAGGAAAATGGCATCGCCAGGTAAGCCTGCTTTCTTTTGACAAGATTGAAGAATTTCGTGCCAGAGGTGCGGAAGTGGAGGACGGTGCATTTGGAGAGAACCTGGTGGTTCAGGGAATCGACTTTGCAACACTTCCGATCGGTACGAAATTCAAATGCAATGACGTAGTTCTGGAACTGACTCAGATTGGTAAGGAATGTCACAGCGGCTGTGCAATCTTCAAGAAAATGGGAGAGTGCATCATGCCGAAGCAGGGCGTTTTTACGAAGGTTCTGCATGGCGGAGTAATCCGCCCGGGAGATGAACTGGAAATTGTCATATGAGGAGAATGAAAGAATGATTATTGATACACATGCACATTATGACGCTGACGGCTTTGATACAGACAGAGAAGAACTTCTTGCGTCTATGTATGAGGGCGGAATTGAGAAGATTGTAAATGTCTGTGCAGCTATCGATGAGCTTGAAGACACTGTGAAACTGGTTGAGAAATATCCGTTTATATATGGAGCAGTAGGAGTTCATCCGGATGATGCAGACAAGATGACACAGGAGACTCTGGATGAGATCCGCAGAATTTCTCACATGGATAAAATGGTTGCAATCGGTGAGATCGGTCTGGATTATTACTGGCATAAGGAAGAAGCAGAGCATCAGATTCAGCAGAAGATGTTCCGGGCTCAGATGGATATTGCCAGAGAGGAGAAACTTCCGTTCATGATCCACAGCAGAGAGGCGGCGGAGGATACACTTAATATCGTCCGGGAGTATATGCAGGGCGGCATGTATGGTGGTATCATTCATTGTTTTTCATACAGTAAGGAGATTGCAGCAGAGTATCTGAAGATGGGACTGTATCTGGGAATCGGCGGTGTCGTTACATTTAAGAATGCAAGAAAGCTGAAAGAAGCGGTTGAGTATGCGCCGTTATCTCAGCTTGTGCTGGAAACAGACAGCCCATATCTGGCTCCGGAACCGAACAGAGGAAAGAGAAACTCTTCTCTGAATCTGCCATATGTGGCACGGGCAATTGCAGACCTGAAGGGAATTACTGTGGAAGAAGTCATTGATGTGACGAAGCAGAATGCCGAAAAACTTCTGGGAATCTGACAAAGCCAGGGGACAATATAAAGCTTGTAGATAAGATTCCGCAAAGAGCATTACGGAGCATAGCGTGAATAATAACAATGTAAAAAAGTATGATGAAAGTTATTCGTGCAAAGTTATATATGTAAAGTTATACGCAAAAAAAGATGTTGACCAGAAGCGCGATCAACATCTTTTTTGTTTCTTAATAGCCGCTGTCATAGCTATCGTCGTAATTATCGTAGCTTTCATCATAACTGCTGTCGTAATTATCGTAGCTGCTATCATAACTGCTGTCGTAATTATCGTAACCGCTATCATAACTACTGTCATAGCTGGAATTGTCATAACTACTATCGCTATTGTCATAGCTGGTACTGCCATAATTGCTGTCACCAGAATCACTGCTGTCGTTGCTACTGTTTCCATCTGAGCTTCCTGTTGAATCAGAAGAACCGTCTGATACAGAAGCCAGATATTCCCAAGAGTGGATGGATTCTGTATCCTCAACAACATTTCCGGTGGTCTTGTCGATCATGTTTCCTTCCCAGTCAAATTTGACATTCAACAGATTTGTGTTGGTGGAAGGCTTGACATTCATGGACATGATCTCTTTGAATTTGGCTTTCAGGTTTTCGAGGGTGAATTCATCACCGATCAGATTTCGTACACTGTGAGAAGCAGCAAGTTCCTCAGTATAATCATCCAGCATATATGGTCCATATTCGCCACTGTCGTGGTTGTAATGCATAACCATAGGTTTCACTTCAGGAGAAAGAATCTGAATCGTTGATTTACCGTTCAGAGTTGACTTCTGGATGGTAAAACTTGCCATTCCTTCCAAAAGTTCCGGGAGTTCCTGCTGAGTAGAAACAAAATTTCCAAGGGAATAGAAAACAGTAGTGCTGTGTCCCTGATCATCCGAGAGCTGTCCATAAGGCTGAAGCACATGCGGGTGTCCGCCGATGATCACATCCACACCCTGCTGCATCAGAAATGCGGCCCACTGTTTCTCAAATTCATTTGGCATGGTTTCGTCTTCAGTACCCCAGTGTGCTACGAAGATAATACAGTCGCTGACCTGTTTGGCTTTCTGGATCATGGCAGTGATTTTATCTTTGTCAAAGATATCCAGCATATAATCGTAGCCGTCACCTAATCCGGAATTGTTTGTACCATATGTATAATCGAGAAACGCAATCTTGATTCCGTTAACTTCTTTTGTCTTTACAGTATCTGCATCTTCCTGGGTTGCATGGATGCCAAGTACGGGAATGTCAGGATAGTTTGTACTCCAGAAATCCAGAGTGCTTTTCAGATAGTCATAGCCATAATCATCTGCGTGGTTGGTAGCGGATTCCACTACATTAAACCCTGCTTTGATAATAGCATCTCCTACTTCCTGAGGTGTGGCAAAAGAAGGGTAACTGCTGACTGCATCATGACTGGGAGCAAAAACCGTTTCCTGATCGATCATGGCTACATCTGCCGCCTGGATCTGATCCAGAACGTGTGTATAAATATGATCATAATTCCATACACCGGAATCATATTCACCGGATTCATACAATTTACTGTGATATAAATTGTCGCCAACAGCAATCACACTTGCTGTGGAAATCTCAGGTGTTTCAGCTGCTTCTTTTGCTTTCTGTTCTTCGAGTGCAGCTGCTTCGACAGCTTCTTTTTGCGGTTTGCTGATCAACGTGTAATCAATCTGATGGATTACCACCATCAGTATGATCAGAGCTACAACAGAGCACAGAAGACTGATGCGCGAATTGATTTTTTCCCGAAAATTAAGCGGGATATTATTTTTTTTCATATTTTTTGATCCTTTTAAAGTATAACTGTGCAGAACAGCGGAAATTCTGATATTCTTTAGATCCTGCTATTCTGAAAAAATTTGTAACTGTTCAGTACCTTCGCGGGATGTAGACTGCTGAATAGTTACAGAAATTCTATTATCTGTTCATTATAACAAATTTCAAGGTTCAAAGAAAGATTAAGAAAGAAATTCTTTCAAAACCTTTCAAAAATGCTTTGTGGGGCAAAGTAATTTAGTGTATAATAAAAGAAACACGGGAGTCAGGAGTTAACAGCAGGGATTAGAGAGAATAGAAACTGATCTCCGTTGATAAAAGGAAATAAGAGGGAGGTAGCCGGATGAACCATTATGAAGCGATCAATGATGTGCTGGTTAATTTATTTAATGAGATTCTGGACCTGGAAGAGAGAGCGCTGATTACGGGAGAATATAAGAATATTTCAGTCAATGATATGCACATTATTGATGCGGTAGGTATCCGGGAGCAGAAGAATATGTCAACAGTAGCCAGAGCGTTGAATGTGACAGTGGGTACGTTGACAATTGCAGTGAATAATCTGGTAAAGAAGGGATATATCCAGCGTATGCGAAGCCAGGAGGACAGACGAGTGGTGCTGATCTCATTGACAGAACTGGGAGAGAGAGCATACCATCATCACAAAAAATTCCATGAGAAAATGGTGCTGGCAGTGTTGAAGGGATTGAACGTAGAAGAGACAGAGGCGCTGACAACAGCACTGACGAAACTGGAAACATTTTTCAGATCTTATCAGTAGAAATGGTGAAACTTTGAAGATAAGACTACAGGAGCGTTATTCGTTATTGTAGCTGATAAATCAGGGAGACAGACAATTAATAATTCTGTCTCCCTGATTTATTTAACCGAATAAACTGCGGAGCAGTTATTCTGTGTAGAACTGCGTAGCGAAACGGATATTCGTAATCCACTTCGCTACTTGTTTCGGTTAAACTTCTGAAAATATAAAATAAAGAATGGATATTCAGAGGAAATCGGCGAATTTATAAAGAAATATTATGATGTGGCAAGAAGAACCGGAGTGGTGATAGAGGGGAAAATTCCCAATCCTGATGAGGGAAATCTTTCATATTATAATGAGATCATTGGGAATGGAATTTCAGATGAATATAGGTTTTATTCTTATGAGTCTTAGAAAATGGCTGCCCAGAATGAATGAGTTTCAGAGGCAGAATGTAGCAGATTCCATATATGATTCGTTGGATTCCATGAGAAGATCCGGTAAAACAGAGAATATGCTGAAGAATGCCTATATCAAGTTTATGTGCTGGCTTTATTATAAATTTGAGCGTATTGTAAATCAGCTTGGAGAGAACAATATATGTACAAGAAAAATATTCTTGTCAGCCATAAAGCAGCATTTTCAGATTCTGCTTATATGAATGTGCTGTTCAGTGATAAAACAGGAACCATTACTCAGGGTAATCTGTCACTGGTTGAATTCATTACCGGCAGTGGTGATATTGTGAATTCCATTCAGAGCAGAGAATTTATTGAAGCAATTACACTGAATAACCTTGCGAAGATTTCTTCAGAGGGAAAGGCAATCGGAAGTAACAACATGGACAGAGCTCTTCTCTCCTATGCGATCAGTAATGGATACAATGATTCAGATAATGATCCGGACAAAGTAGAAGAGATCAGTGGATTTGACTCAGAGAAGAAATGTGCGACTGTTAAACTCAAAAACGGACTTGTTTACTGGAAGGGTGCTACAGAGAATATCATTGACAAAGTAACACATTATATGCTCCCTGACGGAGAAGAGAGAGAGTTCACAAAAGCAGATAAAGCAAAAGTAGAAGAACAGATGCATGCGCAGGCAAAGAGAACAATGAAGCTTCTTTCTGTAGCGAAAATCGGTGATGGTAAGACTGTTCTTATGGCTGTTCTGTGTCTGCGTGATAATGTAAGAACGGATGCAGTTGAGACAGTACAGATCCTTAACGATGCAGGAATCCAGGTAGTAATGGTTACCGGTGATGCAGAGGAAACTGCTGTTGCTATTGCAAAAGAAGCAGGTATCCTTAAAGACGAGAAGAAAGACGTTGTTCTTACACATGAACAGCTGGAGAAATTATCTGATGAAGAACTTAAGAAAGTTCTTCCGAACTTAAAAGTAGTAAGCCGTGCAAAACCGCTTGATAAGAAGAGACTGGTGTCTGTTTCACAGCAGATCGATAATGTCTGTGGTATGACGGGTGACGGTGTTAATGATGCTCCGGCACTGAAACAGGCTGATATTGGTTTTGCAATGGGAGACGGAACAGCGGTTGCACAGGAAGCAGGAGATGTTGTTATTCTTAATAACAGTTTGACATCTATTAAAGACTGTGTACTTAACAGTAGGACCATGGCAAAATCTGTAGGAAAATTCCTTATTTTCCAGCTTACGGTAAATATCAGTACTCTGTTAATGAATATTCTTGCACCAATCCTGGGCTGGACAGAGCCGTTTTCCATTGTGCAGATCCTCTGGATCAATCTGATCATGGATACACTGGCAGCTATGGCTTTCGGTGGAGAACCTATCCTTAACAGATATATGAAAGATCAGCCGGCGAAACGAACAGATAATATTCTGACTTCTTATATTAAATCAGCAATTGGCGTAAGTGCGATCTTTATCACTTTGGGTTCCATTCTGATTCTTGAAAATATTGGAGGTATTACGACTTTTGTAACACCTGCAGGATGTGCGAATCCGGAACTTTATGAGAAAACATTTATGTTTGCGTTCTTTATCTATGCGATTATCTTTAACAGTTTAAATACGAGATCAGAGAAATTTAATCTGTTTGAGCATATTGGTGAGAATAAAAACTTTGCACTGGTAATGGGAGGAATCTTTATCCTTCAAACAATCATCATTGAAATTGGCGGACAGGTATTCAGCACAACAATGCTTGAGCCAAAGGCTTTGCTGGTATCTATGGCACTTGCAGTGCTGATCATACCGGTGGATCTTATAAGAAAAGCAATTATGAGAAAATAATTATTAAGAGTAACTATGAGTGTGGTGCAGGATTTCTGCACCATATGAAGAATGTTTAATGATAAAGGCAGAGCTAGATTGATTGGCTCTGCCTTTTATTTGATATCAGTATTTTTTTAAGAATAATTGTAGTAAGCATCGAAAATTTATTTCATATATTTCTCCAACACCGGAAATTGCACAGGACCGATTTCCAGAATTTTGCGGTGAAAATCCTTCAGATTAAAGTCATTCCCCAGTTTTTTCTGGCAGGCGGTTTTCAGGTCAAGGAAGTTCAGGTATCCCCAGTAGTATTTCAGATAATTTCCGGGAGTTTCTACGATGTACTGATAGATTTCCCCGGCAGTGGAAGCACTGGTAATGCCAAATGCTTTGAGAAAGGCAGCAGTACGGGCACTGTCCCAGCCGCGATAGTGGATACCGATGTCGATCAGGGAGTAGATACATAGATTCATACTGCGATTTAACCAGGCAAGACGAACGGCATTTCCGGCGGCAGCAGAGTCTTTCATAAGGGCGGCGGCATATTCATACCCATAGGACTCCACATAGGTAGCCCAGCCTTCCACATAGCCGGAAGAAGTAACCAGATATCGGATATCAGAAGGACTGGTTCTGCCAAAGAAAACAGTCTGATACAGATGACCGGGAAATCCTTCATGTGCAAGGGTTCCGAAGAGTTCCAGGCTGGTGGTCCGCCCGGAATCATTGATATAGATTATATTTGGATTCTGAGTATCAATTGGCGGTGTGAGATAAAAGGCAGGACTTAGGAAGCTTTTTATGGATGGATGAACGGAGCGGAGTTCATAAGTGACCTTTTCCAGTTGTGGAAAATCTTTCGCCATAAGTTTTGGCAATTTTTCCAGCATCTGTGTCGGGGTTAGAGTCAGTTCATTGGAATATGCGGAAAGGTCAGAAAGCAGTTGTGGGTCTTTTTTCAGCAGAGAGCGTATCTGCTCATAATCAGACAGAAGTTGTGCAGACAGGCGCTGTTCAATTCGTTTAACTGGTACATAGGTTCCTGTCTGGCTTCTGAGCAGATAGAGATAATATTCCCGTCCCCCATCAAAAAAAGCCAGCCCACGGCTGCTTTTTCCAGTTCCACGGAGCTGTTCCAGTCCGTCTGCCAGTTCCTGATAGGCAGGGATCACTTCAGTGAGAATTAATTTATGATGATATGTACAGAGTTTCTGCTGGTCCTGGGTGCTAAGAACCGGGGTAGAGAAGGTCTTTAATTTCTGAGCAAAAATGTCGTCCATGTAGTTGGAATCGGGTTCTGCGATAAATGAGCGGCATTGTTTCAGAATGCGGTCGAGAGTGGTGTCACTCATGAAAAGTCCTGCCTGGGATTTCTGTTTTTCCAGCTTCAGGATACTCTGAAAATATGGTTTTATTGTGCCCAGGAGTTTCAGGTAGTCAGAAATATCTTCCCTTGAGTGAAAAGAATATTCTGCCAGCAGGACAGGAAGCTGTGCCTGTACACCAAGGCTCGGACCCAGCGGCTCATCCAGAATACTGTTTTTTCCAAGGGCGGCGCGGGTGTGGAAATACAGAAGAAGCATATCACAGGTAAGCTGGTTTTCATGAGAGAGCTTCGAGTAGGCGAAGGATTTCAGTTTGTTTTCATATTCCTGACAGAGACTGGTTGTTTTGTCAGGATCTGAGAGAGCAGTGCCGAGAGTAACTTCAGGCTTCTTGATGCCTTTTTTCTCAGGATGGGTGAGGGTGTAGTGGAGGGTCAATGTGCTGCTGGTTACTTCTGACTGGAATAATTTTTCTGTAAATGTTTCAAAACGGGAATTTTCTGAAATGAAATGACCGGACAGGGAACCCATTCCGATACCGGCGGCAAAGACCAGACAGAGGGCCAGGATTCTTTTTGGGATGCTCATATGAATACGCATATCCACCTCGGGAGGTGCTTTTTACTATTTTATTGGAAAAGAGGGTGGAGTATGCTATCATAGTTACAAATAAAAAATATGTAGAACCAGACTGTGAAGGAGCTGTTTTTGTGTTACTGAGCACGGAGTGAACAGTAACGTTTTTATTTATATGACTGAAAACAGAAGAAATGGAGGTACAAATGATGTCAGAGGTTTATGATATAGCAATCCTGGGGGCAGGTCCGGCGGGGATCAGTGCGGCAATCTATGCTGCCAGAGCAAAGATGAATACATTATGGCTGGACAAGCAGTTTGCTCAAGGCGGACAGATACTGAATACTTATGAAGTGGATAATTATCCGGGACTTCCGGGAATCAGCGGAATGGATCTGGGTGAGGCAATGGGAGAACATGCTGCGAAGCTTGGAATAGAACCAGTTAGGGAGAATGTTCTGGCTGTAGAGGATGCTGGTGAGGAGAAGATCATCCGCACAAAGAAAAATGAGTACAGAGCCAGAACTGTGATCCTTGCCTGTGGCGCCAGCCATCGCAGACTGGGTATCCCGGGAGAAGAAGGACTGTCAGGAGTGGGTGTTTCTTATTGTGCTACCTGTGACGGTGCTTTTTTTAAGGATAAAACAGCTGTAGTTGTGGGTGGCGGAAATATGGCCGTTGAAGATGCGATCTTTCTTTCAAGGATCTGTAAGAAAGTTTATCTGGTACACAGACGCGACGAACTGCGAGCAGATGAGATCCTGCAGGAGAGCCTGACTGCTGATGGAAATGTAGAAGTTATATGGAACAGTGTGGCAGTAGAAATTCAGGGAGAAGAGTGTGTTACCGGGCTGAGGATCCGAAATGTACAGGATAATACAGAATCTGTGATCAATACAGATGGGGTATTTATTGCTGTGGGGATCATTCCAAATACAGAGAAATTCAGTGGTCTGGTAAAGCTTGATGAATCGGGATATATTATTGCGGGAGAAGAAGGAATTACACAGACTCCGGGTATTTTTGCAGCAGGAGATATCCGTACAAAGATGCTTCGCCAGGTAGTGACTGCTGTGTCTGATGGAGCGAATGCGGTAACTTCGGCACATAATTATCTGATCCGGCAGAGATGATCGAGAGGATAAAATTATCTGTTTTGCTGATTGCTTATAACCGAATAACTGGTCTTGATGGAAAAGTGTGAAAGTGTTCTTCACACTTTTTTCATTTGACAAAGATTAGATCCTGTGATAACATACACAAATGCGTAACGAAATGTAACAAATATGTAATAATTACACATTGGAAAATATTATTTTACAGATAGTGAAAATGATAATGTGTATGTTATAAGGAGTAGATCAGTAAATGAGTAATAAAATAAAAGCAATTTTAATGGCAGCAGCAGTTTCTTTGATGGTTCTGACACAGGGAGTAAGTGCGGCACAGTTTGATGACGGTGAGCAGATATTTACAGACGGAACAGAGAGCAGTGATGCAACAGGAAGCGTAAGCGCCCTGGCAAGTGCCCTTGCGAAGCAGACCGAAGAGGAGACTCAGAAGTTTGTGGAGAAAGAAGAGGAGGCTGCTCAGATTCGTGAAGAGCGCAGAGTAGAGAAAGCAGAGAAAGCATCTGAACAGGCAGAGCAGGACAAAACTGCAGCACTGGAAGCTATCCAGCAGACGGTTGAAGATGCCAGAAAGAAAGCGGAAGAAGAGGCAGAGGCACAGCGTGTGGCTAAGAGACAGGCAGTTGTTGATTTTGCACTGCAGTTCGAGGGAAATCCTTATGTATACGGCGGAACAAGCCTTACAAATGGTGCAGACTGTTCCGGATTTGTAATGTCTGTATTTGCAAACTTTGGTTACAGCCTTCCACGTGTAGCAGCAGATCAGTGTGCTGCTTCTACAAAGAAAGATATCAGTCAGATTGAGCCTGGTGATCTGGTATTCTATGGAAATGGTTATGTGGATCATGTGGCACTTTATATTGGTGATGGTAAGATCATCCATGCAAGTGGTGCTGCTACAGGAATTAAGATTTCCAATTATGATTATGAGCAGCCGGCAGCGATCGGAACGTTTATGGAATAATGCAAAGTGATTTACGCTCTGTTAACTATTATTTGTTAGCAGAGCGTTTTTCGTTAGTCAACTGCCAAACACCTAAAAGCAGTAAAAACCCTAACGCATGGTTTCACGTTTTTATCCGTTTGACTCTGAGTATATAAAATGTATATTACAACAGGAAAAGATACCAAAATATCGGATTCGACAAATTGCACAAAGAATGTCGAAGGGTTGGAAAAGTGGATAAAGTCGTACACACTCTATCCACATAGCGGATGTATGAAAAAGCCTGTAAATTAAAGTTATACACAAAGTTATCCACATTATCCACATTTTATGTGTGTGGAATACTTGATTTACATAAGTGAAAAAGAAACAAATGTTTTGTGTAAAATGATAAATCGACATTTCCGGATAAAAAAATAACAAAATCTATTGACTTTTTTATATTCTAAAAAACATATAATATTATCTGCAAAAGACAAAATATAGCAATATACAGATAAATAATCAGAATATTATAAAAGATATTATGCCGAAATATACAACAACACATAAAAAAAGAATCCAGGCGTGGGTAGACGGAAATTTCCACATAGGAGAGCCGGATGTGGATGAGAGATACACAAAATATAATTGTCTGGGGATAACTTTCCACAAGTGTTATCCACATTCCACATAACGTATATTGTGACTGGAAAAAGTAAAAGCAGCTAAATGGATGATAAAATCTCCATTTAACTGCTTAAAATATTTTGATATTTAGTAACTATTCAGCAGTCGCTTAACTATGAAAGTACGGAACAGTTACGATATTGTTTTTAAGATTATTTCTGCTTCATTCGTTTAATGACTTTCAAACGGGTGAACTCTTCACGTTCTTTCTCTTCCAGAGCATTCTGGATGTCCTTGGTCAGTGCTTCGTACTTTGGAATGGTGATATTCTTCAGTGCGTTAGCACGTTTCTGGGTCTTTTTAATGTTCGCTGCAAGGCGGATAGCTGCGTTTTCCACCATGGACAGGCGGATGGACAGTTCTTTTACCTTTTCAAAGGCGGCTTTGGCTTCGTCCAGGGACATCTTTGTGCTGTAATAAGCGTAGGTTGGTGTATTGCTTGTTTTGTCATATTCTACAAGGGGAATTTCTGTACCCATAACGCTTCGGGTTTTGATGCGGATGGAGTTCTCAATCGGAACTGTACACGCGATCTGTTGGACAAAGGCGATACCGATCTCCATGTTGGCCTTCTGCAATGCTGCATAGGCGGCACGGAAAGTCACATCGATCTGTGTCTGGATATCTTTGGCCTGATCGATCAGATCCATCATCTCTCGGATCAGGATGTTACGCTTCTTGTCCATCAGCTCATAGCCCTGGCGGGAAAGTTTCAGTGAGTTCTTGGCAAGTATCAGGTTTCCTTTGGTGGGGAAGGTATTCGGATCCATTCAATCACCTCGCTTCTTTTAGCGTACTGTTTCGTGATAGTACTTGTCGAGGATCTTCGTATCGATTCGGTCAAGTTCTTCCTTGGGAAGAAGTCCCAGAAGCTCCCAGCCTTTATCAAGAGTTTCGGTGATGCTTCGGTTCTCTGTCTCGGACTGACCGACAAATTCACTCTCAAAAGCTTTACCAAATACCAGATAACGTTTATCCAGCGGGGAAAGCTCATCTTCACCGATAACGGAAGCAAGGGCTCTGGCATCTCCAACTTTTGCATAGCAGGAGAAGAGCTGGTTTGCTACGTCCTGATGATCAGCTCTGGTGTAGCCTTCACCGATACCGTCTTTCATCAGACGGGAAAGGGACGGCAGTACGTTGATCGGCGGGTAGATTGCTTGTCCGTGAAGCTGTCTGTCCAGTACGATCTGACCCTCGGTGATGTAACCGGTAAGGTCAGGGATCGGGTGGGTGATGTCATCGTTTGGCATGGTCAGGATCGGAATCTGAGTTACAGAACCTGGTTTGCCTTTTACGATACCTGCACGTTCGTACAGGGTTGCAAGTTCACTGTACAGATAACCCGGATAACCTTTACGGGACGGGATCTCACCTTTGGAGGAGGAAACCTCTCGCATGGCCTCGCAGAAAGAAGTGATATCTGTCAGGATGACCAGGATGTGCATCCCTTTTTCAAAAGCGAGATACTCTGCGGCAGTGAGGGCGATCTTCGGGGTAAGAAGACGCTCAACAACCGGGTCATTGGCAAGGTTCAGGAACATAACTACGTGGTCTGCAGCTCCGCTTTCCTCGAAAGTACGGCGGAAAAATTCTGCTACATCGTATTTCACGCCCATTGCTGCGAAAACAATGGCAAATTTCTCATCGGAATCCTCTCCCAGAGATGCCTGCTGTACGATCTGTGCAGCCAGTTTATCGTGAGGAAGACCGTTTCCGGAAAAGATCGGAAGTTTCTGTCCACGGATCAGGGTGGTCAGTCCGTCGATTGCGGAAATACCGGTGTTGATATAGTTTCGTGGATATTCACGAGCTACCGGGTTCAGTGGCAGACCGTTGATGTTTAACTTAACTTCCGGGGTGATATCACCCAGACCATCGATCGGCTGGCCGATACCGTTGAAAGTACGTCCAAGGATTTCAGGGGAAAGCCCGATCTCCATTGGATGTCCGGTCAGTCTTGTGTGGGTATTGCTTAAGGACATGCTGTCTGTTCCTTCGAAAACCTGGATAACGGCTTTGTCCTCATAAATCTCAATAATACGGCCGATCTTGCGAGTCCCGTCATCCATGTGGAATTCTACGATTTCCTCATAGGAGGCATTCTTGACGCCTTCCAGGACCACCAGAGGTCCGTTTATTTCGCTTAAGCCTAAATATTCAATTGCCATAAACTTCTCCTCTCTGTTACTATCCATGGCCGAATTTATATGATCAGACAGGTTTGTCGTGCTTGCACGTAAGAACCCGGCTGATCATATAAATTCAGAACGGTCATGGATAGCAATCATTACGGCATCAGCCGTTCTTTTCCATTATATTGTTATAGAAAGTATCAATGTCCTGCATGTACTGGTCGAATTTATCAAGCTGGTTGTTTGCTACATCATATTTAATAGAAATGATTCTTTCAAAGATGTTGTTACCCTCTTTCAGTACGGAAACCGGCATTCCACGGTTGATGAGTGCGCGGCATTTTTCGTAGAGATAGAGGATCGTTTCCATCATTTTGAACTGTTTTTCCATCGGCACGCAGGTATCTTCTGCGTGGAAAGCGTTCTGCTGGAGGAATCCCAGACGGATAACTCTGGCAATTTCCAGGGTCAGTTTCTGATCATCTGGAAGAACGTCGCTTCCGATCAGTTTAACGATCTCCATCAGGGAGCTCTCCTGGTTCAGAATAGCCATGAGCTGATTTCTGTCTGCCACGAATTTCGGGGAAACGTGTTCTCTGTACCAAGGTGTCAGGTCTTCCAGATATTCACTGTAGCTGGTGAGCCAGTGGATGGCAGGGAAGTGACGGGCATAGGCAAGGGATTTGTCCAGTCCCCAGAAGCAGCGGACGAAACGTTTGGTATTCTGAGTAACAGGCTCTGAGAAGTCACCACCCTGAGGGGAAACTGCTCCGATAATGGAGACAGAGCCTTCCGTTCCGTTTAGGTTCTGCATCATTCCTGCACGCTCATAGAATGCGGACAGCTTGGATGCCAGATATGCAGGGAAACCTTCCTCAGCAGGCATTTCTTCCAGACGTCCGGACAGTTCTCGAAGCGCTTCTGCCCAACGGGAAGTGGAGTCTGCCATGATGGCTACATCATAGCCCATGTCACGGTAGTATTCTGCAAGGGTAACACCTGTATAAATAGAAGCTTCACGTGCCGCAACAGGCATGTTGGAAGTATTGGCGATCAGTGTGGTTCTGTCCATCATCAGGTTTCCGGATTTCGGGTCGATCAGCTTGCTGAAGTCTTCCAGAACCTGAGTCATCTCGTTTCCACGTTCTCCGCATCCAATGTAGATGATGATGTCTGCGTCAGACCATTTCGCGATCTGATGCTGTGTCATTGTTTTACCTGTACCGAAACCTCCCGGAACAGCGGCAGTACCGCCCTTTGCGATCGGGAAAAGGGTATCCAGGATACGCTGGCCTGTGACAAGCGGAACACTTGCAGGGAAACGTTTGTGGGTTGGTCTCGGGATACGGATCGGCCATTTCTGCGCAAGTGCCAGATCTTTTGTAGTTCCGTCTGCGAACTGAATGGTTACGATCGGTTCCAGAATGGTGTATGCTCCGTCAGGAGCTGCATGGATAACGGTAGCCTCTGTGAGGTTCGGAGGTACCATGGATTTATGAAGGATAGAGTCTGTTTCCTGAGTTTCTGCGATAATGGA
Organism: Blautia sp. HCP3S3_D9; assembly: GCF_052063845.1. Taxonomy (NCBI): domain Bacteria; kingdom Bacillati; phylum Bacillota; class Clostridia; order Lachnospirales; family Lachnospiraceae; genus Blautia; species Blautia sp. HCP3S3_D9. Next base: position 13,121 of record NZ_JBQHWS010000031.1, on the reverse strand, counting down.
GCTAGGGCCGACTACGTCTCCCTCTTTAACTGTGATATGTGTATTCCATTTCTTTTCTGTGTCAAGTGAATCGACGCTGACACCTCGGGAAATATATTTGCCTGAGGCTTTGGCAATCTCTTCCAGAGGACGCTGGATACCGTCGAAAATGTTGTGGATGATTCCAGGTCCCAGAAGTACGGAGATGGCGTCTCCGGTACCTGTAACTGTATCTCCAGGTTTCAGGCCTGTAGTTTCCTCGAAAACCTGTACAGTGGTCATGCCTTTCTTCAGGCCGATGATCTCACCTACCAGATGTTCCGGGCCTACATAGACCATCTCGGAGATCTTAAATCCGCTGTCGCCCTTCAGATAAATGACGGGGCCGTTGACACCGTAGATAATACCTGTATTACTCATGTTCTGGTCCTCCGTCAAACTTGAATTCTTTGTATGCTGCCTCGAAATTTCCTGCAAAAGAGTGGTCGATGAGGATGTTCTTCTGAGGAATGGTGGCGCGGATGCCGCCGAGGAAAGAGTCTTTGGCAATCTGGATCGTGACACCTGTCGTCTGCTGAAGTTTCTCGGCAAGTGCGCTGTCTTCAGGAGAAAGATAGACAGAAATCTCATCGTCCTCTGCGAAATCCAGAGCTTTTTTGATCTTGCCGGTCAGATAAGTTTCATATTCCGGAGTTTTGGTAAAGGAATCCAGAAGTTCTTTTACTTCAGAGAAAAGTTTCTCTTTTAATTCATTCTGTTTTTTGGTCCAGTCACGTTTGATGGTGAGCTGTTCTGCGGAAAGAGCCTTATTGACTTCGCGTCTGGCATTGGCGGTTTCTGCTTTGATCTGTGCCTGGGCGTTTTCTTCACTGAGAGCCTTGCGTTCTGCTGTCATTTTTTCCAGGGCTTCTTTGTGCTCTTCCAGAATAGCGGCAGCTTTTGTGCGGGCGTCTTCTACAGTGATATCATAAAAATGGCTGAGTTTTTCATCAATTGTCATGTTAACACCTGCCTGTAATATTTGAGTCTGAATTTAACCAAATGGCTGCGAAGCAGTTGTTTGGTCATGCGCAAGTAGCGAAGCGGATGATTTAATCCGCTTGATGGAAGTATGGTTGTTTATTGAGTTACGGGTGGTAACTACAATTTCAGTCCAATAGCTTCATTTACATATGAAGTGATAAAATCCGGTTTGCGGCCAGTACCGTGCCTGTCAGGGATTTCGATGATCAGAGGGGTCTTGTGGTGAAGCTTTACATCATCTATAATTTCGGGAAACTCCCGGCCGAATTTCTCAGTCAGGAGTATAATTCCGATTTCTTTATTTGAGATGGCTTTCTGCAAAGCATCTTTTAATTCGTCATGTGTGTGTACGATCACGCCCTCTACACCTGCCAGTCTCATTCCTGTATAGGTATCGGCATTGTCGCTGATCAAAAACATCTGCATCTTATAACTGTCCCAGGATCATGAAGGAGATGATCAGTCCGTAAAGGGCAACACCTTCTGCAAGACCTACGAAGATAAGGGATTTACCAAGGATACTCTGATCCTCACTGATCGCGCCTAAAGCTGCGCTTGCCGCACTGGCAACGGCAATACCACCACCGATACAGGAAAGACCTGTTACAAGAGCTGCTGCGATGTAACCCATACCTGTTGCAAGACCTGCTTCAGAGCCTGCAGCGGCCTGTACGGAAGAAGCACCTGTGAACATAACTGCGATGGCGATGAGCATTGTGCCAAAGAAGAAGAAGGCGTTTACGCCGATGGCTGTTTTGTAACGTCCACGGTTTTTCTCACCGATGAGATAGTAGCCAAATGGAAGAATGATGCTGAGTACCAGTGCGATTGCTAAAATGATCTGTGCGATTGTTGTCATAATTAAATCTCCTCTTTTCTAAGTTGTTGATATTTATTTTACAGAGCGGAACGGCTCAAATTTACGTCCTGTGCCTTTGTAGAAGCGGCTGAACATTTCGTAATATTCCAGACGAAGTACCTGGATACCAACGATCAGGCCTTCCATACCGCATACAAAAAGGTTTCCGAGGACTACCACTACCCAGTTCAGGTTTCCGCTTTCTGCGCCTGCAAGCATGAGAACAACTTCCATCATAGCTGCATGGCTGACTGCGAAAGCTCCGATACGGACGAAGGAAAGGGTATTGGAGAAGTAGCTTAACAGGACTTCAAACATTTCAAAAAGTCCCTGTACAATGAACATTCCTTTCTCTTTCGGCATAACTTCTGATTTCTTCTCAATGAGTGCGGTAAGCGGCTCTTTCAGGAAGATCAGGATCAGCGGTACGCCGAACATGATAAACAGTACGATCCCTCCCGGAAGTGTATGTCCTGTCAGGATCAGTGCGATGGAAATCACTGCGGATCCGTAGAAAACAAGACCTGCAACGGAGTTTGTATCGAACCAGATATGTTCAATATCTCCTGCTTTCCAGGCGTTCAGGATATTAAATATCATACATAAAAGGATCAGGCACATACCAAAACCAATAGCAACGATAAATACAGTATTCAGTTTTCCGATAAACGGAACTGACATCATATTGTTCATCGGACGAAGCCACAGGGCTGGTATGACATCTTCAAATCCAAAGATACTTCCGAACATAAATCCGAAGATCGTGGAGAACACGCCTGCGCAGCTGATAATACCTGCCAGTGTGATATGTTTGAATTTATAAAGCAGGAAACCGCCGATAAAGAGCAGTAATCCCTGTCCCACATCACCGAACATTGCACCGAAAATAAACGAATAAGTCAGTGCAACAAACCATGTCGGATCCATCTCATTGTAGGCCGGAAGACCGTACATTTTAATATACATTTCAAATGGTTTAAATAGCTTAGGGTTCTTTAATTTTGTCGGTGGCTGTTGGTGTACACCAGGTTTCAGATGTTCATCTTCTTCACCGTCAATAATGCAGAAGATATGGCTGTCATCTTTGATATCTTCCTGGAAAGAATGTGCATCTCTCTCTGTCATCCATCCACACAAAATGTAGAAAACATCCTTGTCTCCGTGTGTACATGCCGCAAGTCTGCGCACATCAAAGTTACCGGAAAGCTGTGCGATAGCATTGCGGGAGGCAACGATATCTTTCTGATTTCTGAGAAGAAAATCTGCTTTTTTCTGGTCAGCAGATGCCAGGTCAGCAGCGACTCTGTTGCGCGTCTTGGTCAGCTGTTCGAAGGCTTCTTTGGCTGTTCCTTCATAAGTATCCGGCATATAAATACGCTCGAAATGCATGGAAGAATAGACGGCTTTTACTTTCTGGGCTTCGTGTTCCGGGACGAAATACAGGCCCCAGACGTACTGGTCATCTTCATCACATTTAATGAAGATCGTGTCCAGATTTTCGTAAATATACTTCTCAAATTTCTGGTAATATTCCTTTTCAATCCTTCCGAAACGGAAATGGATGAACTGGAATTTCAGGATTGAGGAAATATTGTAATTAATGTTTCTAAACGGGCGGATCACTCGCAGAGATTCATCCAGAGCTGCAAGCCGGCTCTCCAGATCAGCACGTGTATTGCTTAGTTCCTGATAATCGGACTGGATACGCCGGATAGTAGTTAATGCCTTTTCTGTATCCATTGGTTTTACAGAAATCTTCTCCGGATCAGCCAGTTCGTCATAAAAGCTGTTGGCAGTAGTGAGTGCTTCTTTGTATGGGTTGATTTCCATAAACGGAGAAAGACTCTCTACTGCAGTCAGCTCGGAAAGGGCATTTTCCAGATGAATTTCGTATTTGGAAAGATAGGTGTTTACCACTCGGTCAATATCAGTTTTGGGACCGGTAATGCTCAGGAACTTCATTTTCTCAATCATAAATTCACCTCCTGGTTGTTAGTTGTTGCATATATAACGCATGGCTTTGTCATGCTGTACACCGTAACGTACGCACTCAATAGCTATGGTCAGACGGTTTACTTCGTGTTCCTTATTATATAGGTAAGAATAGATCACTGCTACAGAATATGGATTTCTGTGTGATTCTTTCTCAAGGATCGTGCGGTGAATGTGGTTGTAAAATTCCTCCAGGTTTGCTACGGTAAGCTGCTCGTATTTGTTGCCATACCATGTCTTATGGAAAATTCTTCTGGTATCTTCATATGATGGTGCCTCAACCAGAGCTGTGATCTCTTCTTTCTTTAATTTGTAATTCATAGGGATCAGCAGGGCATAAATACTTGCCGGATCCATATTGTAATATCGTTTGGAACGCTGGATAAACTGCAGGTTCAGCATATCAAATTTCTCGCCGTAGGTGCGGGTGATCTCTTCTAGATCTTTACCCTTAAACAGCTTTTTTCGGATGTTCCAGATCTGGGTAAAATAATATAGATCCAGTGCCATACCATAGTCAAAAAGAAGTGCTGTTTCATGTTCCTGGATCTTTGAAAGCGGGATATAAAACTCGTTTCCTTTGAGGCAGGAGATCAGTTCCTCCATAGTGGAACAGGTAGTGATCCGGTCTACATCAATATTGGAATGCAGACGGAAGAATTCACGGTACGGAGAGACATCTACAGGGTCCGTGTCACGGTGATCGAAAATATTTGTCATGACTTCTTTCAGTACACGGATCTCATATCGCTTGGAATACAGATCCAGGAATTTACGCTGCTCCGGATTGGCGAAATGATAAATTCTGGAGAAATTCTGGAATATGGATTTCTTCAGAAGCTTCTCAATCTGACCTCGGTGCAGAGTATTTTCATCCAGTGCATCCCATTTGGAAGAGTATTCCGGCATTCGCTTCAGATAGGCGGCTACCTGTGTAACATCGGACAGCTGGAGGATTTCCTCGAACTGATCCATGGTAGTAAGCCTGCTCTGCATTGCGCGGATTTTCGTGGAAAGTCCGCTGTAGGAGAGTACGCCTCCCATTGTTGCTCACTTCCTTTCCTGATGTTGTTTCCTTGTTTGAGTAATACCTGAAGATTGTACAGTAAAAACAATCTTTGGCTTTTTGACTTCTATATTACATAGATAATATTTTCTCAAACAATTCCCGGGAAAGTTGTGAGTGCTGTTGCTCATAATGAGCGTCCAGTGAAGAAAAAGTAGCGTCTGTATCTGCACGTAACTGTGCCAGGCGGGAGTCCTTTTCTTCTTCAAGTTGCTGACGGATCTTGCGGATCTGCGCTGAAGTTTGGGATTCCAGCTGATCGTCATAATCTTTACATTTCTTTTCCGCTTCTTCAGAAAGCTCTTGCTTTTGTCGGTCGCAGTCTTCCATGATGCGTTGGGCTGTAAGCTCGATTTCAGATAATTTGTTAAGTATCTGCTCCATCTTCAACCTCCTTAGTTGTCAAAATTTTACAAAAAATGCAGAATTACTATGTGCAAAATAGTAATATCTGTTAGATATAATACACCCTTTTGTTAAAAAAAACCATCTAAATTTTTTTCTGAGGACAAAAAATTGTTATTTTTTAAACAAATTCGGAGAGAGCAGAAAATGGATGATATCAGACGGGAGTGTGTGGTATAATGAATCAATTAGGTTAAGTGGTAAACGCAGATAATTGTATCCGTCTGACTCAAACTGCGAAGCAGTTATTCTGTATAGAGCAGAGCGGCGAATATTTTTGTTTACCTGACTTATGAGTAGAGAAACGGATTGTGAAAATTTACTTTATTTAAAGGAAAAGAAACTTACGGACTATTATAAATAGGATATTTTTGAAAAACAGGAGGGTTAAGATGTCGGATTTTGTATGTCATGGAGATATTATGTATTCAGAAACTGTGGAGAAGCTGAAAGTATGTGAGGACAGTTATCTGGTAGTGCAGGATGGTTTCGTGGAAGGGATTTATGAAACTCTTCCTGAGAAATTTCAGGGAATGGAACTGAAGGATTATGGAAGAGGATTGATCATACCGGCGTTTTCTGATCTGCATATACATGCGTCTCAGTTTGTTCAGCGTGGTGTGGGAATGGACAAGCTGCTTTTTGACTGGCTCAATGACTATACATTCCCACAGGAGGCGCGTTTCGCATCCATGGACTATGCGAAGAATGTGTATGATCAGGTGGTGACAGAATTGCTCAGACAGGGAACATTTCATGCAAGTCTTTTTACAACGATTCATTATGATGCATCGGATTATCTGTTCCATGCACTGGCAGACAAGGGAATGTATGCTTATGTGGGAAAAGTAAATATGGACATGAATTCTCCTGAGTATCTGTGCGAGACTACAGAAGAATCTCTGAAACAGACAGAGAGATTTCTGGCAGAACACCAGGGAAAAGGAACTGTGCAGCCGATTTTGACACCACGTTTTGCACCGACCTGTTCTGAACCGCTGATGAAGGGGCTGGGAGAACTGGCCGCAAAATATCATTGCGGACTTCAGACACATCTGGTAGAATCTCTGGCAGAGGTAAAATGGACGCTGGAGCTTTTCCCAGGCTATGGTTCAGATGCGGAGATTTATGAGCGAAACGGACTGCTGGAGCATGGACCGTCTATTTTTGCACATTATATATTTCCGTCTCAGGCGGATCGGGATATTGTCCGAAAAGCAGGCAGCGTGACTGTACATTGTCCAGATGCGACGACCAATATTACAGCAGGGATCATGCCGGCGAAGGCGTTGAGTGAGAAAGAGATTCCGATTGCTATGGGCTGTGATATCGGTGGCGGTCAGCATGCGGCAGTTTATCGACAGGTTGCGAGAGCAGTGCAGCTTTCTAAGCTGAAAGAGTTTTATGAGCCGGAAGGAAATGGCAGAGTAACGTTTGCTCAGGCATTTCATATGGCGACCAAGGCTGGCGGTAGTGTGTTTGACCGTGTAGGTTCTCTGGAGAAAGGCTACAGATTTAATGCGCTGGTGCTGGATGGACTGGAAGATGCAGGGTTTACGCTGAGTCCTGAAGAGAGAGCAGAGAGATTCTGCTATGGCGGGGATGACAGGAATATTATAGGAAGATTTATTGACGGTAAGGAAATTGTGCTTCCGGAATAATATTTTTATTGAGCTTTGATCATCAGAGGGCGATATTATATACTTTTGGTTAACTATAAAATGAAACCGAGATATGGAAATTGCTTCGCTGCAAAATAAGTTGGGGACAGTAAGCTGGAGCAAAATATTGTTAGATTGATGATACAATTATAGAAATAGAAGAGGAGAGATTTATGAGATTAAGAAATATCCCAGGGGCGCAGGATGCAATTCTGGAAAGCTCTTATGTGGTACAGGAACCGCAGACAAAGAAAGGACACTGGGCGGAGGTTTTTGAGAAAAAGCAGCCGCTTCATATAGAAGTAGGAATGGGGAAAGGACGCTTCCTGATGGATCTGGCGCGTTTTCATCCGGAGATTAATTATGTAGGAATTGAGATGTACGACAGTGTTCTTCTGCGTGCGCTGCAGAAGAGAGAGGAATTGGAGGAGAATGGAGAGGTTTATTCTAATTTATTCTTCATGAGAGTGGATGCCAGACTTCTGCCGGAGATTTTTGAGAAAGGTGAAGTGGATAAGATTTATCTGAACTTCTCCGACCCATGGCCAAAAGCCCGCCATGCAAAACGCCGCCTGACATCCAGAGAATTTCTGGCAAGATATGATCAGATTTTGGTACCGGATGGAAAAGTGGAATTTAAGACAGACAATAAGGGGCTGTTTGAGTTTTCATTAGAGGAAGTGCAGGAAGCAGGATGGAATCTGGAAGCATCTACTTTTGATCTGCATCATAATGAAGAGATGGTACAGGGGAACGTGATGACTGAGTATGAGGAGAAATTTTCTTCCATGGGGAATCCAATCTGTAAGATGGTTATTTCCAGAGGGTGAGAGTTAGAGCGTGTTTGAAAAATCATTTCCGCAATCTGCACGCCCTACTTTGCGGTATATTTTGCCCAAATTCGGTTGTCGTAGCTTAGAACGTAATTTGAGGCAGATTCAGAAGATTAGTTAAGCTGGAAGATACCTGTTTTGTCTGTTGTGTCGGCAAGTTGCAGAAGTTATTCAAACAGTATTTTCCTGATCCAGACAAAGGAAATGTAGTTGATGATAACAGAAAGTAAATTTTTTGATTGATATTGCATAATATAGGGTAAGAAAATCCCCGGGGCGCTTCGCGCCCCGCAGGAGCCTGCCCGTGAAACGAAACAATTCTTTCCATAATAAAATGATACAATTCAGCTACGAACACCGAAGCTTCGACAATGCTTTCAGCCAGGTAAAAAAATCAGCGGAAGAAGTCAATAAAATGTTGAATAAACTGTCTAAAAAGGATGAAAAAAAGGAAAAATAAAAGAAATAGAATTTTTTCTAAATTTTTTTCAAAAAAACTATTGACTTTTTATCTCGCATTATATATAATGTCACTTGCGTTGAGGAGTTAACCAAACATCAACACAGAGAACAAAAGAACATGCGCCTTTAGCTCAGTTGGTAGAGCACCTGACTCTTAATCAGGGTGTCCAGGGTTCGAACCCCTGAAGGCGCACTAAGAACACTGTTTTTGCGGACAATGCGATTGCCGCGGGGACGGTGTTTTTTTGTTTTATGGGAAAACGGGAAATAAAGGTGTCTGGGAAATTGAAGAAAGTCAGTGTTTACGCCCTTATAGAGATTTCTCCATAAGGGCGTAAAAGTATCAATAGTGTTTTCTAAAGAATATCGGATCTAATTTGTAGATGTCTTCCTGCAGGAGCACTGACTGCTGAGCAAGATGCAAGTATTCTTTTGTTATTTTATAATCAGTATGTCCAAGGAGCAAACGCAGCATTTCAATATCCGCCACCCTTAATGTAAGAAGTTGCGAAAGTATGACGGCAGAGATGCGGATGGAGCCGATCTATTCCGGATTTCTTCCTGATCCTGGCAAAGAGCTGCTTGATCACATTATAATTAATTTGCTGTTGTTGTTTCATCTGCCGGAACACATAAGACTTTGCTGGAAGCTCTGTATAGTTCCGATGAATCACACAATACTTTAACAGATTTGACTTTATTCTGGGACAAAGAATTACAAGTCTAAGTTCCTGTATCTTCATAAAATAAATCCTCCCAAATAACTCCTCCCAAATAACTCACACCACACGGGTTACATCAATGTCTGATTTCTTCACTACAAAGTTATCTTTATAACCAGCCATCACACTTACATTTTTCATCAGTGAAGCGTACTGTCTTGCATCTGTTTCTGATATAAAGGCTGCTTTTAACTGACGGGCTAAGTCCTGCGGCAGATATTTTCTTTCCTGATATACTAACCAACCCAACAACATTGAAGTTCCTCCTTGATATTTATAGTCTTGCACTGTTTGGACATTTAACGATTCTGGTCGGCGTATGGTAGGGGAGTACGCCAGTAGTTATTAGTTACTCCCGATGTTCCTAGGGATGCTGTCAACAGTTACTTACATTACTGGCAATTTAGAACAAAACAGGTTGTAGAAAACAGCTTGTAATGGTAAAATTTAATATTAAATAAGTTGTAAAGGTATCACTTTTTACAGTTTTAATTATAGTTCAAAAATGCGTACCTATCAATAAAATAAATTCAAAAATGCGAGCTTTTTAAGGAGGAAAGAATGACCATTAATGAAAGAATGTTTAAAATTATGGAAGAAAAACACGTTAAACCTATCAATTTAGCTAATACGTTGGGAATAAGTAAATCAGTTGTAAGTACATGGAAAAGTAGGGGAACAAATCCGCCAATAGAATATGTTGAACGCATTTGCGAACTTTTAGACGTGAACATAGAGTACTTCATAACAGGAAAGGAAGAAAATAACATCTATACAGAAGCAGAAAAAAAGATGATTAAAAATTATCGAAAATTATCAGAAAAAAAGAAAGGAATGGTAGAAGGATATATACAAGGATTAAAGGATCAAAATGATGAAGAAAGGTAAGCGATGAATAACCACCCCGGCTATTCATCCTCCTGATTTTGTGCGATACTTTGATCAGGAACTGTTTAGGCACTCCTGATAAAGTTGGAGCAGTTTACTTCTGTTTTACAGGTCACAAGTCCTGATTCAGATCCAATAAGTACAGGAGGAGTGACCTATTCATGTCAAATGTAAAACAGAAACGACATCCCAGACGGCCGGACCAGGAATGGCTGGATCTGATCCAGGAATGCCGTTCCAGTGGGATGACGGACAAAGCCTGGTGTGAAATGAACCATATCCAGCCCAGCAAGTTTTATTATCACATCAGAAGACTGCGTAAAAAAGCATGTGATATTCCTGCGAATTCCAAATCAGCCTCTTTGGAGCATCACGAGATTGTAAAACTGCAATTCGATGATCCGGCTGTCCCTGTCCATGATCGATCCGTACAAAATCCTTCGAACCCGTCTCCGGACAGCAGCCCTGCAATACGGCTGAACTTTCGGGGATGCTGTATCGAAATACTCAATTCTGCAGCGAACGAGACCATCGTGAATACCCTGGCAGCGCTGCAGTCACTGTGTTAGGTGACCTGTCCGGTGTAAAAAATTTTTACGTGGTGACCGGACATACTGATATGCGCAAGAGTTTTGATTCGTTGATGGCGCTTATACGTGACACCTACCAGCTGGATCCCTATTCCAAATCCGCTTTCCTGTTCTGCGGCCGCGACAGGAGAAAACTGAAATGCCTGTATCATGACCGGGATGGCTGGGTGCTGCTTCATAAGCGGCTGGATGGGACAGGCAGGTTCCAATGGCCACGGTCGCCTTCCGAAGCAAAACTTCTGACAAGACAGCAGTTAAGATGGCTCCTGGAAGGCCTTTCCATCGACCAGCCCAAAGCGATCGGAGTCACTGACAACAGAAAAAAGGATTTTTGATTTTGTGTAAAACAGAGAAATTTAAAAATCTTTTTTCTGCCAGTTTTTTCTTCTGCTGAAAGTTATCAACATCTGTTTCTACAGGGAAAAGAGTTATGAAGATAAGTCTTTTCCCCGTATGCACAGTTGTGGATAATCGGTCTGAAACCGGAAAAAAACAGTGTTTTCCTGACCCGTTTCAGGTATTGATGTATCAGAAAACAGTTCGTCATTTTTACCATAGCCTGTATATCGCCGGTTTGCTCTTTTCCATGTCTGAACCTATAATGGAGATATCAAAGGAGGAGCAGTACCATGCCGATAAACACTGATGATTACATCCAGATGCTGAAACAGAATAATGAACAGCAGGCGGAACAGCTTAAGTTACAGGCGGAAATGATCGAGGATTTTAAGGATACGATCAAAAACCTGAACGCCACGATTGCAAACCTGCAGGAAACCATTGAAAGTCTCAGACAGCAGATCTACGGTACATCAAGCGAGACAACCGTCTCCGGGAGAGACTCCTCTAAAAGTGCTATGCAGGATGGCACCGATGCAGAAACAGTTGTCCTCGAAACCGGAAAAGAAACGACAGTCAAAGAACATATCCGCAGGCCCCGCAAGAAAAGCCTGAGGAAAGATCTGTATGATTCGCTTCCCATACGTGAAGTTCGCTGTGATGCACCGGAACAGGACCGTTCCTGTCCGGACTGCGGCGCATCGATGGAGCATCTGGGATATAAATTTGTCCGGGAAGAACTGCGTATCATACCTGCCCGGATCGAACGTGTCCGGATCATGCAGGAGACCATGGTCTGTCCTGCGTGCCGGGAAGAGCTGGATACCACGATCACCTCTTCAAAAGTGCCTGCCGCCCTTCTGCGTCACAGCCCGGCCTCAGCATCCATGGTTGCCTGTATCATGTATCAGAAATCCGGTCTGGAGCTTCCGTTCTACCGTCAGGAACAGGACTGGCTTCAAAAAGGCGCCCCTGTACCGCGTGAAACCCAGGCCAACTGGTATAATACCTGCGCCCTGAAATACCTCTATCCGGTCTACGAACGCCTGCACCAGCTGCTTCTGGAACGGGAAGTGATTCATGTGGATGAAGTTCCATGCCAGGTACTGAAGGAACCGGGAAAACGGGCACAAAGCCGTTCGTACATGTGGATCTATCTGAGCGGAACAGATGGTCTCCCTCCGATCGTTCTGTATGATTACAGACCGGGGAGAGGTGCCGAGCATCCGACTGGATTCCTGTCCGGATTCAAAGGGATGGTCCATTGTGACGGTTATTCCGCATATGGAAAGCTTTCCGATGTGATCCTCGTATGCTGTCTTGCCCATGTGCGGAGAAAGTTCTTTGATGCAATCCCGGCATCAAGACGAAAAGCATTCCGGCTGCTGGATATCAACTCAGAAGAGGAGATCAGCCAGTCGGATATCACGCTGGACGATTCCCTGATCCCTGCGGAAAAAGGCGTGGTTTACTGCAACAGGATCTTTTATAAAGAAAGGCTTTATAAAAACATGGATCCTGAAAGCAGAAAACAGGAACGGCTCAAAACCGAGAGTATCCTCTGGGAAGAGTTCTGGACGTGGCTCGGAACACTGAATCCGGCAGGCGGAAGCAAGCTGGAGAAAGCGGTGAACTATGCCCAAAATCACAAGGAAACCCTGATGAATTATCTGCTTGATGGAAGATGCGAGGTATCGAACAACGCGGCTGAAAGAAAAGCAAAAGCCTATGTCATGGGGAGAAAGAACTTTCTGTTTCATGGAACCGTTGACGGTGCTAACGCAAGTGCCATCGTTTTGAGTCTTATCGAAACAGCAAAGGCAAACCATTTAAACATCTATCAGTATCTCTACACACTGCTGCTTTATATGCCGGACTATAAAGAGGAGCCCGCAGGCATTGAACAGCTGCTGCCGTGGAGTGAATTCGTGAAGGAGCACTGCACAGGTCCTGCCGATGTTGAAAGCAATACGATAGAACACAGGATCGAACTTCCTGTATAATCATGATTTGTAGGCGATGAAAACGGGTATGTTATTCATCGCTTACGCTAGACCAACTTTTCCTCTGCACCATGACAAGCTTTCAATATCATGAAACTTCTCTTTTATTGAGCCTAATAGGCTTTCTCCTAACGTCAAATACTTTTTTATTCCTGTAGCTTTCCATATCTTATAGAGCATTAAAGTTATATAATGTACCCATAACAGTGGACACGCGAATTAGTGTAGTACCCGTTTTACGGACACCCACACAAGACATGCCCCTGTTCTTAGACACTGTTCCCATGTGAACCCTTTTT
>NZ_JBQHWS010000030.1:0-33432 GCF_052063845.1 Blautia sp. HCP3S3_D9 | reverse complement strand
AGATGTGTATAAGAGACAGGATATTTTCTATACAGAAAGAAAAGGAGAATCTGAACCGTTATACGAACCTGGAAAAGTTAATCAGTGAAATAGCGGATACTTCTGCATTAATAGAGAAATTCAAAACAGACAGTACAGCACTGCAAAATCATCAGAAAGAAACAAAAGCAATACTGGAAGAGAAGCAGAAAGAATATCAGGCAACAGACCGTGCGGAAAAAGAAAAAGCAGAAACAGACTTTCAGAAAGAGAAGATAGATAATCTTTATGCGGGAGTTTATAAGAATTGCGGTAATCTGGAGTTTCTTTTGAAAAAGATTAAAGATCTGGGAACACAGTCCGAGGAAATGGAAAAGCAGTCTGAACAGATGACAATGGCTCTGAATGACCTGGAAGAACAGCTTACTTCCAGTGCTAATCTGGAAACAAAAGAGAATAGTCTGATCATGCGTTTACAGCAGATACAGAAAATGAAAGATCAGCAGAAACGATGCCTGGATTTGGAAAAAGAAGCAGAGAGCAAGAAGAAGGTTTATCTGGCAGCTTCTCAAAAACGGGCGGAAATAAAAGAAGTTCTGAACAAAATGGAGCAGGCTTATCTGGATGCGCAGGCAGGTGTACTGGCAGCTGATCTTCAGGATGGAATGCCGTGTCCGGTATGTGGTTCAGTTCATCATCCAAAGCTCACGCAGATTCCAGAGGAAGTTCCCTCACAAGAACAGTTGAAAAAGCAGAAAATGTCAGCAGAAACTGCTGAAAAAGCGGCATCTGATGCAAGCGTGCAGGCAGGAGAAGCTGCAGGGCTGGCACAACGTTCAAAAGAAGAACTGACAGAAGGGCTTAAAAGCTATGCAGTACAATTTCTATCAGAGGAAAAGACAGAGGAGATACTTCGAAATGAAGTTGATGATCCTGGATTACGATTATTTGTAAATGATCAGGAAAGTCAGGTACAAACAGAGTTAGAAAAAATTCAGAAACAGAAGAAAATTCAGCAGGATTTGCTGAAGAAAAAGGAAGAATTCACCAGAAAACTGGAACAGCATGCAAAAGAATTTCAGAAGCTGCAGATCAGTCTCGAAAAAAGGAAGAGTCAGCAGGAGAGCATTCTGGAACAGTTACAGAATCAACTAGAGGAGCCAATATTCGCATGGCTGCGTGAAGATACACAGCAGAAACTGAAATCAGATTCAGAATTGCAGCAAGATCAGAATAGTAAAGCATTGTATCAGCAGGAAGGACTAAAAGTATCACTGCTTCTGCTGCAGGGAAAGAAAGCAGCAGAATGGCTGAAACAGCAGCAGGATATTCTGGAACAGAAACAAAAAGAACTGACAGCGCTTCTGGAGCAGAGAAAACTACTGGAGACACAGATCAGTAAGTTGCAGACAGAACTCACAACACTTACAGACCAGATTAATCAAAATCAGCAGCAGACAGCGGCAGAGAAGTCCAGATCTGAACAGATGAAGAAACAAAAAGAGAGCATGAAAAAAGAACTGGGTGAGAGAGCGAAAGAGGAAATCCTGTCTCAGATCCAGCTTCAGACTCAGGAGTGCCAGACACTTGAAGCACATTATAAAATTGTAACAGAGACGAAAGAAGCATTGGAGAAGCGAATGACAGAATTGAATTCTGTTATTACATCTCTGACAGAGCAGTTAAAGGAGTCCGTAGATATTTCAGCTGAAGAACTAAATGTTCAGAAAGAAAGTTTTGCACAGCAAAAGAAAGCACTTTTATCAGACCGTGATGAAATCCATGCCCGCCTGGAGATCAATGGTGACATGTATGAAAAAATCCGCAGACAGCAGACGGAACTTCTGAAAACAGAAACCCGCTGGAAATGGATGAAATCTCTCTCAGACACTGCGAATGGAACGATCACAGGCAAAGCAAGGATCATGCTGGAAACGTATATCCAGATGCAATATTTCGACCGCATTCTTGCACGTGCCAATATCCGCCTGATGACCATGAGTAGCGGTCAGTACGAATTAGTCCGTCGAAAAGAGAATAAGAGCAGAGTGGGCAAAACCGGATTGGAACTGGATGTAGTAGATCATTACAATGGAACCGTCCGAAGTGTCAAGACCTTATCAGGAGGAGAAACATTCCAGGCATCCTTATCTCTGGCACTGGGACTTTCCGATGAAATTCAGTCAAGCTCTGGCGGAATCCAGCTTGATACCATGTTTGTAGATGAAGGCTTCGGCTCTCTGGATGAAGATGCACTTGATCAGGCAATCCGTGCCTTAAAAGATCTCAGTCAGGGAAGCAGACTGGTGGGAATCGTTTCCCATGTAGCCGAGCTTAAAGAACGTATAGACAAAAAAATCATAGTAACTAAGAAACGAACAGAGGATGGAGTCGGAAGTGTGATTTGCATAGAAAGTTGAGTTTCTAACCAGATTGAGTAAATTTTGTTGTTTCGGTTTTAAATATTCGCTGGATTCAAGAAGTAATTATTCGGTTATGAGCAAACAGTATCTGGCAGTTGGGAAAAAATAGCAAGAGGAAAAATGATTGAAAACAGAGGGTGTAAGTTTTTTACGCATTCCTCTGTTTTTCAAAAATTACAAAATAAAAAAGTTATACAAAATTAACTTGACAGAATATCTCAAATAGTATATATTAAGATATGAAGTTAGATATGAATAACTTGCTCCGCTGCAGGTCTTCCTGCAGCCGCAAATTCAAGCCTTACGGTACACAAGAAGCAATAGAATGTTTCGTAAAGCTTTATTTTTTGACACTTAGTTAGCATATACTAACTTATATTCTGCCATTGAGAAAGGAAACCTGACATGCTGGAGAAATCTGTGATCGAACATTGCTCACCTACATTAGCATCTATTAAAACCGGAAATCTTTTTACATATAAATATGAATCTGAGGAAGAATTATGGAAAAGCGTGGAAGGCTTTAATGAATGTGTAAGAGAAAAAGGTGTTTCCCTCACAGTACTTCGCAAAAGCGAGAGCAAGGCATTAATCTATGTCTGCCGTTTTTCCAGTCTGGAGAGAGATCTGAAGAAACCTGGTGTAGCGAATTTCATGAAGAAATATGGATATGAGAGTACAGACCCGGCATACGCGCTGGAGAGACTGAGAAGCCGTCTGGCACAGCGGGAAGATTTTCCTCATGAGGTTGGGCTGTTTCTGGGATATCCACTAGGGGATGTGATCGGGTTTATCAAGAATGCAGGGCAGAATTGTAAATGCGTAGGATGCTGGAAGGTTTACTGCAATGAATGTGAGGCAGTAAAAGCTTTTGCAAGATTTAAGAAATGCACCAGTGTATATGTACGTCTCTGGAATCAGGGCAGAAGTGTACGCCAGCTGACAGTGGCAGCATAAGAAAGAAGCTGTATAACAGCAATATACCCGGGACAGAGAGTCCATTTAAGAATCAGTATAATAGAAAAGCCGTACGACTTTTTATTATAATAAATTATGGCTTTGCGGCAAAGAGGAAGCAGAGCGAATTTTAAGGAGGATTTTAATCATGAGTAAAGTAGCAGTTGTATATTGGAGCAGCACAGGAAACACAGAGGCAATGGCAAACGCAGTTGTAGACGGAATCAAAGAAAAAGGCGGAGAAGCTGTTCTTCATACCTGCGAGGATTTTGACGGATCTAAAGTAGCTGAATATGATGCAATCGCTTTCGGATGCCCTGCAATGGGAGATGAAGTTCTCGAAGATACAGAATTTGAGCCAATGTTCGACGGATGTAAAGATGCCCTGAAAGGCAAAAATATCGCTCTGTTTGGTTCCTATGGATGGGGAGACGGCGAATGGATGCGCAACTGGGAAGAGTCCTGTAAAGAAGCAGGCGCAAATCTTGTATGCGACAGCGTAATCTGCCAGGAAGAGCCAGATGATGAAGCAACAGATGCATGCAAAGCTTTAGGTGCTGCATTAGTATAATAGAATAAGTAAGAAATATTGGGAGACTGCCTGCATGAAAGTGTGGCAGTCTCTTTTTTGTGATTTGTCAAAATCAGGTAAACACCCTGCTTCAATGCAAGAAAGTAAACAGTGTGGATTGTGTAAAAATGGTAATGGCAGTTAATTCAAGTTAGTAAGGTTTCATGTTTATGAAGGATTCGATATTCTCTTGGTATACACCCATAACATTCCGCAAAATATTTGGAAAAATAACTCAGATGATTAAATCCGCACAGCATAGCAATTTCCGTAATACTTTTCTGGGTAGTGCACAGAAGCTGACAGCTGATCTTTAACCTATATGCGTTCAGAAAGTCAACGGGCGACTGCTGCATATAATGTTTAAAGATCTGGCAACATTTACTGCGTCCGACATGTCCGGCAGCAGCAATACCATTGAGTGATATTTTTTCAGGATAATGCTGATAAATAAAAGACACCATATCTTTCTGAAGAGTCAGATCCTGATTAATTTCTTCAGCATGTTCAGAAACTGCCAACAATCCGTTTTGGATCAGATATCCCCACAGCTGTAACATAATACCGGTTACCTGCAGCTCATAGGCAGGAGAATCCTGTTTTTTCAATTCAACAATCCGTTGTAATTTTTCTGCGGCTTTTCTGCCACTTGTATCTTTTGCGCAAAAATGCAGATATTCCAGAGCACTGTTCTCGAGAAATGGTGCAAAATACTGCTCATAAAGGAGCTGATTATTTCCAAATAAAGAAGGATGAAATAAAATGCAGACAAAATAGAAGTCCTGCTGTTCATAGGCATATCCATAATGCATCTGTCTCGCATTGACCATCAGAGAGTCACCTTCATTTAAAACAAGTCTCTTTCCATTCACATAATATCTCATTTTTCCATTGATAACATAGATCCATTCGATGTCATCATGCCAGTGACAGGGAGCACACATATCATAATAAGAAGAAAGATGTGCAGCTCTGATATACAAAGGAATTCCGGCTCGATCATAAGGAATCACTTCGGAGGAATCCGGCATAAGTTCTGTTTTAATCAAACTCAAAAAACTCACCTCGTGTACGATTTTTATAAAAATCAAAGACTATTCTGATAGATTTCTGTATCTGTGAATACTATAATTATAGCATCTGCAGAAGTAAAAAATTAATCAGAGGGACATATGAAATCAGAAAAAAGAATATTTTACAGAAAGTTATGGGGACTGATACTTCCGATCACGATCCAGAATCTGATGACAGCACTGGTAAGCGCATCCGATGCTTTTATGCTTGGATTTGTCAATCAGACATCTTTGTCTGCGGTTTCACTTGCAACGCAGGTTCAGTTCGTACATAATCTGTTTATGCTGGCACTCACCATAGGGGCAACGACTCTGGCGGCGCAGTACTGGGGCAAAGGCGATACGGATTCAGTTGAGGAGATCCTGGCGATTGTTCTTAAGATTTCCATGGCAGTTTCGTTTGTATTTTTTGCAGCTGCACTGTTTTTCCCCAGAAGTCTTATGAGGATCTTTACAGATGATCAGGAACTGATCCGGGCAGGGATTCCTTATCTTCGGATTGTAAGTGCATCCTATTTGTTTCTTGGATTTTCGCAGATTTATCTCTGCATTATGAAAAACAGCGGAAGAACTGCAAGAAGCACTGTATATGGCTCAGTAGCAGTAGTGATCAATATTGTATTCAATGCGGTCTTTATCTTTGGACTGGCGGGAATTCCGGATATGGGAATTGCAGGATCAGCATTGGCTACAACTGTTTCGAGAGCAATCGAATTTTTGCTGACGTTTTATGAGAATACCAAACGTTCTCTGGTTTGTATACGGGTAAAATATATCCGCCACAGTTCAGCAAAACTGAGAAAGGATTTCTGGCATTATACATCACCTATTCTGGGAAATGAACTGGTATGGGGATGTGGATTTACCATGTTCTCCGTTATCATGGGACATCTGGGGACTGATGCGGTAGCTGCCAATTCGGTAGCGAATATTCTGAAGAATATTATTGCATGTGTATGTAACGGAATTGGAACCGGAGCCGGGATCATAGTCGGGAATGAACTGGGGAAGGGAAAGCTGGAACAGGCCAGAGAGTATGGTGACAGGCTTTTTAAACTTGCAGTATTTACAGGAGCAGTTTCCGGGATTATAATTTTGGCAGTGCCCCCGTTTCTTGGAATATTTACTGGCGGTCTCAGTGCACGGGCACATTCCTATCTGGAAAATATGATGTATATCTGTACTTATTATATGGTAGGAAAATCTGTAAATGCTACAGTGATCGCTGGTGTATTCTGTGCAGGTGGAGATACAACATTTGGATTGAAATGTGATGCCGTGACGATGTGGGTAGTGTTGATACCGATAGGTATGATCGCAGCATTTGTACTGAAACTTCCGGTTATGGTTGTTTATTTTATCATTAGTATGGATGAAGTAATTAAGCTTCCGGCTGTATATGCTCATTATAAAAAATACAGATGGGTCAGAAATCTGACGGAGAATACTGCTTCTTATAATTCTGAGCGTGGAGCTGAAATAGTATAATTAAAAGCGTTGCATTACAAGTCAAAGAGCCCTTTCTATACACAGTATAAAATGAATTTTAAACAGAGAATAATTATTCAGTTATGAACAGGCAACGAAACAGATGATTTTATCTGCTTGAGTAACATAAAAATTATAAAATAAAGGAGATACGACAATGAATCAGAGAGAAAGAATGTTAAGCGGACTTCCATATAAGGCATGGTTAGATGGTCTGGAAGAGGACAGACAGGCATGCAAGCAGAAAATTTATGATTTTAATCAGCTGCCGCCATCCAGACAGAGCAAGGAAGCTCCGCAGATGATCAAGAATATTTTTGGAAAAACAGGCGAGAATGTCTGGGTAGAAGCTCCGTTCCACTGTGATTATGGATGGAATATTGAAGTTGGCGAAAATTTTTACTCAAATTATAATCTGACAATCCTTGATGTAGGTAAGGTAACACTTGGAAAAAATGTTCAGATCGCGCCAAACGTGTCTATCTATACAGCAGGCCATCCGGTTCATCCGGACAGCCGTAATTCAGGATATGAGTATGGAATTCCTGTAACAATAGGCGATAATGTATGGATCGGTGGAAACACAGTAATCCTTCCGGGAGTTACCATTGGTAATAATGTAGTAATTGGTGCCGGAAGTGTGGTCTCCAAAGACATTCCGGACAATATGATCGCAGTTGGAAATCCATGCAGAGTAATCCGTGAGATCACAGATGAAGACAGGATCTATTATTTCAAAAAACAGAAATTTGATGAAGAAGCATGGGAAGAAGTAAAGAATAAAAATAAATAAAAGACTTTGTCAGGGTTGCTGTATAAGAAAAAACTTATGCAGCAACTTTTTTGTCTCTGAAGTAATCAGACGCAGGTTCTGCAAACAGGAGTTTTTTAGGATTCTTTTTGGGATATGTTGCAAAATGACAGAAAAGAGGAGTTTTTGCGCATGACAGAGGAGAGGAAGTGTGATATGATGAATTCATACATAAAAAATTCGCACAATTTAACCGGATCAAGTAAATCACCTGATTCAATTGCAAAAAGAAATAAGCAGTTATTCGGTTATGAGCAAGTAAGTAGCGAAACGGATAATTTTTTCGCTTGATTAAATCAGACAAGTAAAAAACTGGATAATTATGTAAAGAAGATAAAATTTGCGCTATGAAAGGAGATATATTTATGGGATTAATAAAAGCAGCAGCCGGCGCGTTTAGCGGCACAATGGCGGATCAGTGGAAAGAGTTTTTCTACTGTGATGCGATTGATAAAGATGTCCTTGTTGTAAAAGGTGAGAAGAGGGTAAGCGGACGTTCCTCAAATAAGAAGGGCAGTGACAATATCATTACAAGCGGTTCAGGAATCGCAGTTGCAGATGGTCAGTGCATGATCATTGTAGAACAGGGAAAAGTGGTAGAAGTATGCGCAGAGCCTGGACAGTTTACTTATGACGCATCCACAGAACCGACCATCTTCTCTGGAAGTCTGGGAGATGGGATCCGCAGAACCTTTGAGACAGTAAAGAAACGTTTTGAGTACGGCGGTGACACAGGCAAAGACCAACGCGTTTATTATTTCAATACAAAAGAGCTGGTGGATAATAAATTTGGTACAGCTAATCCAATTCCGTTCCGTGTTGTAGATAGGAATATCGGTCTTGATATTGATGTATCTGTACGCTGTAACGGTGCGTATTCTTATAAAATTGTTGACCCGCTTCTATTCTATACCAATGTATGTGGTAATGTTGAGATGCAATATGACAGAGAAGAGATCGAGGGACAGTTAAAGACAGAGTTTATCAGTGCCCTTCAGCCTGCATTTGCAAAGATTTCAGAACTCCAGATCCGTCCAAGTGCGATTCCGGGTCATGTACAGGAATTATGTGATGCCATGAATGAGGCACTTACAAAGAAGTGGATAGAGACCAGAGGTCTTGCAGTTGTTTCCATTGCAATGAATCCTGTAACACTTCCAGAAGAAGATGCACAGATGATTAAAGATGCGCAGAAGAATGCGATTCTGCGTGATCCGACCATGGCAGCAGCTACTCTTGCAGGGGCACAGGCAGACGCGATGAAAGCAGCAGCATCTAACACGGCAGGTGCTATGAAGGGTTTCATGGGAATGGGCATGGCAAATCAGGCCGGCGGAGTCAATATGCAGAATCTTTATCAGATGGGAGCACAGCAGCAGGCAGCACAGGCACAGGCGGCTGCGAAAATGCAGCCGGCATCCGGTGCAGGCACATGGAAATGCGAATGCGGTGCAGAGAATACCGGAAAGTTCTGTTCAGAATGTGGAAAACCGAAACCACAGCCAGCGGAGTGGACATGCAGCTGTGGTACAGTAAACACCGGATAGTTCTGTTCAGAGTGTGGAAGGCCTAGACCTGCTGCCAAATGGATCTTCAGCTGCGTCACAGAAAATACCGGAAAGTTCTGCGCAGAATGTGGAAAACCAAGACAGTAAGAGAATACAGTACAAGGGGGAGAACCTATGTCTGATTTAAAAGAATACAAATGCCCTGCCTGTGGTGGCGCAATAGAATTCGACAGTAAATCACAGAAAATGAAATGCCCGTACTGTGATACAGAATTCGAAGTAGAAACTTTGAAAGAGCTTGATGAGCAGATGAAGCGGGAAGCCATGCAGGAAGATGATCTGTCAGGCTGGCAGACAGATGCAGGTGGAGAATGGCAGGAAGGCGAAACAGATGGAATGAGCGTTTATACTTGTCAGTCCTGCGGTGGTGAGATCATTGCAGATGAGACAACAGGTGCATCTAATTGTCCATATTGTGGAAATCCTGTAATTATGACAGAGAAATTCAAGGGAGACCTCAGACCGGATCTGGTAATTCCGTTTAAACTGGACAAAAAAGCAGCAAAAGAGGCCTACTATAAACATATTAAAGGAAGACGGCTTCTGCCGAAAGCATTCCGTAAGGAAAATCACATAGATGAGATCAAGGGAGTATATGTTCCGTTCTGGCTTTTTGATGCAGATGTTGATGCAAATGTGCGTTATAAAGCGACAAAGGTGAGGATGTGGAGCGACAGTGACTATGACTATACAGAAACCAGCTATTATTCCGTAGAAAGAAGCGGTGATATGTCATTTGCTGCTGTACCGGTAGATGGTTCAGAGAAAATGCCAGATGATCTTATGGAGTCTATCGAGCCGTTTAATATGGCAGAAGCAGTAGATTTCCAGACAGCCTATCTCTCTGGATACCTGGCAGATAAGTATGATGTCAGTGCAGAGAAGAGTGTGGAGAGAGCACATGTCCGCATGAGACAGAGTGCAGAGGATGTACTGGCAGATACAGTGAAAGGATATGCAACTGTAGAGCCGGAGAATACAAATGTGCGTATGTACGGAGGCAAATCCCAGTATGCGTTGTATCCGGTATGGATCCTGAATACAACCTGGAAAGGTGAGAAGTACATATTTGCCATGAACGGACAGACCGGAAAGATGACCGGTGATCTTCCGGTAGACGAGAAGATCTATCGAAAATGGCTGTTAGGGATGACGATAGGCTTTACAGCTCTTGCTTATCTTGTTGGAATGCTGATTTTTTAGGAGGACGAAGGATGTTAAAGAGAAAGATCATACCTGTATTTCTGGCTTCTGTCCTTGCTGTATCAGGGACTACAGGATTTTCGGTCGGAGTTTTTTCGGAGAATGTTTATGCGTCAGAAGAAGCAAATACACAGAGGCTGGCGGATTTTGCTGATCTGCTGGACGCGGATCAGAAAGAAGAACTGGAAGTAAAGCTGGATCAGATCAGTGAAAATTATGACTGTGATGTTGTAGTTGATATAGAAGAGAGCATAGACGGTATGGATCCGACAGCCTATGCAGACGATTTCTTTGATTACAATGATTACGGAATGGGAAATGATAAGAGCGGTATTCTTTTTATGTTGACCATGTCTGAACGTAAATGGGCGATATCCACTCATGGAGAGGCTATCAGCATTTTTACTGACGCGGGACAGGAATATATCACAGATAATATTGTATCGTATTTTTCTGATGGAGATTATTACGAAGGTTTTACGCAGTTTGCAGATCTGTGTGAGAAATTTATTGTTCAGGCGCAGAGTGGGGAACCTTATGATACCGGAAATCTGCCGGAGGAAGAAATACCCTTTTATATTTCGTTTCTTATCGCGCTTGTGATCGGCTTTGTCATTGCGCTGATCGTATCTTTGGTGATGAGAAGCGGAATGAAGACAGTTCATATGAAGCCGGATGCAGCAGATTATATGAAAGCGGGAAGTCTTCATATTAACAGGAGCCGTGATATGTTCCTGTATCATCATGTTACACGTACAGCGAAGTCGAAGAATGACAATTCCGGCGGCGGAAGCAGTACACATACAAGTTCTTCCGGTGAGACACATGGAGGTTCCAGCGGCTCATTCTAATAATATATAATAACGAAATCCTGGGTTTTGCAGCTTTGAGAGAAGAATGAAAATCCGGGATTTTTGTTATTTCGCTGAAGCGATCCGCTACAGGTGGAGAATCCTGTTTGCAGGATTCTTTCGTGTAATTTGTGTAATTAGCACAAATCTGACATAGTTCTATAATTCATATCGTGATTTTAGGAAGGGAATTCGTGCAAAATATCAGGATATCAGTTGCAAGACTGGAAAGAATATGCTACAGTACAAGGTGGTTTGTTTTGTATTATCGGGCCTTAAATTGTTATCGTTTATCTTGCAGACGATAATAAAAAACTACAAAACGAAAATAAAATAGAAACGATGGAGAGGACATGAAAAAATACGTTGATAATTTTATGCAATACCGGTTTCTTCTGTCGGAACTGGTAAAAAAAGGAATTAAGCTGAAATACAGACGTTCTTATCTGGGAATTGTATGGTCCATGCTGGAACCACTGCTTACAATGATCGTGCTTACCATTGTATTCGGTACCCTGTATGGAAATACGGACCGCACTTTCCCTGTATATATCCTGACCGGACGACTTCTGTACAGCTTTTTTTCACAGTCCACAAAGGCTGCACTGAAGTCCATCAGACAGAACTCGGCAATGATCAAGAAAGTCTATGTGCCGAAATATTTGTACCCATTGTCCAGCGTGCTTTTTAACTATGTGATCTTTCTGATCTCACTGATCGTGCTGGCAGTTGTAAGTGTAATACTTGGAGTAAAACCTACGATTTATCTGATCCAGGCACCAGTGGCATTGATCCTGATCCTGATCATGTCATATGGATTTGGAATGATCCTGGCAACCATCGGCGTATTTTTCAGAGACATGGAATATCTCTGGTCAGTAGCGCTGATGCTGATCATGTATACATGCGCGATCTTCTATTATCCGACAAAGCTTTTAAAGAGTGGATGGGCGTGGATCCTGAAATATAATCCATTGTACTGTGTAATTGATATTTTCAGATGCTCTGTATTTGGTGAAGTGATGAATATTCATTATTTTGAATATGCACTGGGCTTTTCTGTTCTGATGATGGCAATTGGATTATTCTGCTTTAAGAAGAAACAGGATGACTTTATTCTTTACATTTAAATATCAGAAACAATAAAGAGATTAAATATAAGGAGAAAAGATGAGCAAACAACCGGCTATTATTGTTGACAATGTCAGCATGAAGTTTAACCTCAGCAAAGAGAAGGTAGACAGCCTGAAAGATTACATTATCAAGTCTATCAAAAAAGAGATTAAATATAATGAATACTGGGCATTACAGAACGTAAGCTTTACAGTGGAAAAAGGAGACAGGGTAGGAATCCTTGGTCTCAATGGTGCAGGAAAGAGTACCCTTCTGAAAGTGATCGCGGGTGTGTTCAAACCGACAGAAGGAACAGTTACCAAACACGGAAAAATGGTTCCTCTTCTGGAACTTGGAGCGGGCTTTGACCCTCAGTATACAGGAAAAGAGAATATTTATCTTTATGGAGCAATGCTTGGATATACCAAGGAGTTTATTGATGAGAAATACGATGAGATCGTAAAATTTTCTGAATTGAAGGATTTTATCGATGTACCGATCAAGAACTATTCTTCCGGTATGAAATCCAGACTTGGTTTTTCTATCGCAACTGTAGTTTCTCCGAAAATCCTGATCCTTGATGAGGTATTATCTGTCGGAGATGCGAAATTCCGTAAAAAGAGCGAGAAGAAAGTACTCAGCATGTTTGATTCAGGAGTGACGGTACTGTTTGTCTCCCATTCTCTTGCACAGGTGCAGAGAATTTGCAATAAGGCGATGATCCTTGAGAAAGGAAAACTGATCGCATACGGAGACATTGATACGATTTCTGAACAGTATGAGAAAATGACAAATTAAGTAAAAGCTGTCCGGAGGGGATTATGCCAAATGGGTTAAAAAAAGAGGATTCAGCAGCATTAAAAGGGTTTGCGGTTTTGCTGCTGATTTTTCATCACTGCTATCGTATGGCAGATAGGATTGAAAAATATAATGTGGATTTATGTGGTCTGACTTCAGAACAGATCGTTACTGTGGCAGAATGCTGTAAGATCTGTGTGGCGATCTTTGCATTTGTATCTGGCTATGGATTGATGTACGGGTATTCATCCAAAGCAAAGAAAAGAGATCCACAGGTAGTC
Organism: Blautia sp. HCP3S3_D9; assembly: GCF_052063845.1. Taxonomy (NCBI): domain Bacteria; kingdom Bacillati; phylum Bacillota; class Clostridia; order Lachnospirales; family Lachnospiraceae; genus Blautia; species Blautia sp. HCP3S3_D9. Next base: position 20,316 of record NZ_JBQHWS010000030.1, on the reverse strand, counting down.
TCACAATGGATTGCCGGACATGTTCTTTCTACAATGTCCGGTTTCTGGTTTACGGCAGTTATTTCCTATCTGATTTATTATTTGATGAAATTTAAGGATTTTGCTGCATGGAGAGAGGCATTTGGGAAAAATGCGTTTGCTGTAGTGGTAGATATTCTGGGTATTTCGAAGCTTATGAAGACAGATAGTCTGAATGGAGCCTGGTGGTATATGAGTGCTGCCTTTGCCTTTATTATTTTGCTTCCTTTTCTGGAAGCAGTGATCGGCAGGTTCGGAAGTGTATTCTGTATTGCCAGTATTTTTCTGTTTCCGCGAATGATTAAGATGAAATTTCCCGGAGGTTCAAGACCATATTCATTCCTGATGATCTTTGTGATCGGCATGGTGTGCTGCAGACATAATTTCTTTCAGAAATTCCATGAATGGGGACAGACGAAACTGCAAAAAACAGTGAAATTTCTGGGTGTGACAGCTTTGATGTGCAGTGGCTTTTTCTTTTATCATAAGATAGATATGAAGACTTTCTGGGAATTTCAATATGCAGTGGTTCCATTCCTTGTGATCATATTCTGCGTTGAATATCTGTTCAGGATTGTTCCGTTGTCTGCATTTCTCAGATATCTGGGCAGACATTCTATGAATATCTGGCTGGTACATACATTTGTAAGAGACTGGGGAGGTCAATATGTATTTGCCCTTCATAAGTTCTGGCTGATTCCGATCGGAGTTATGATCATTTCACTTGGAATCAGTTACTGTCTTGATTTTCTCAGGAAAATTACAGGATATGATAAGCTGATACAACTTGCACAAAACAAATTAAAATCACATACTGCTGTGCAGAACGGATAGAAACAGGTGAGGGAGCGCAGGATGAAGATACTTCAGATTGGAATGGGAAATGTGGCCGGAGGTCTGGAAGCATTTGTAATGAATTACTACAGAGTTCTGGTCCATAAGGATGTACAGTTTGATTTTGTATGCATGTATGATAAAATTGCATATGAAGAAGAAATCCGGAGACTGGGCGGAAGAATTTATTATATTCCGAATGTAAAGAAAAATTACCGCGGTTATGTAAGAGAATTAAAGAGAATACTAAAAGAGACAAAGTACGATGTGGTTCATGTAAATATGCTCTCAGCGGCAAATATTGTCCCGCTTCGTATGGCTCATAAGATGGGAGTTCCGAAAGTGATCGCACACAGTCACAGCTCATCCTGCCCCGGATTTATCCGTAAAACAATGGATCAGTGGAACAGACCAAAGATCGCCAGATATGCTACGGACAGAGTGGCCTGCGGTGAGATGGCAGGCAGATGGCTGTTTGGAGACAAAGCATATCAGAACGGTGAGGTTGTTCTGATCAATAATGCGATATATACAGAGCGGTTTAGTTTTTCATCAGAAAAGAGAACGGAACTTAGAAAAGAAATGAGCTGGGAAGGTAAAACAGTGATCGGCCATGTGGGAAGATTTGATATTCCCAAGAATCATGACCGCATGGTAGATATTATGAACTGCCTTTCTGCAAAAGATAAGAATGTTGTTTTGTGTCTGATCGGACCGAAGGAAGGTCTGTATGGGCAGATCAGAGAGAAAGTTCAGAAGGCAGGTCTGGAAGATCAGATATTTTTTGCAGGAAAGCAGGAGAATGTACCAAAATATCTGTCCGCAATGGATGTCTTTCTGTTTCCGTCGCTTTTTGAAGGGGTTCCTTTTGCACTGATCGAGGCACAGGCAAATGGACTGCCATGTGTGATGTCAGATGCGGTATCTGAGGAAGCGGTTGTTTTTTCAGAGAATGTAAGGCGTCTGTCTCTTCAGATAGAAGATAAGATATGGGCTGATACACTCATGGAGATGAGCCGCCAGGAGAGAAAATCCCAGAATGTGATTCATGACAGGATGCAGGAGGCACATTTTGATATTACGACAGAAGCAGAACGTCTCAGAAAACTTTATCTTGGAAACAGATAAATTTTAAAATGGATAGAAAAGGTGAAAACAAACAGGAGTTGTAAAATGAGCAAGATAGATTTTGTACTGACCTGGGTAGACGGGGCAGACAGAGAATGGCAGGAAGAGCGCCGTAAATATAATCCTGCAAAAGGAGCAGATGACTCGGCTGCGAGATACCGCGACTGGGATAATCTTCAATACTGGTTTCGAGGTGTGGAGAAATTTGCGCCGTGGGTGAACCGGATATATTTTGTGACCTGCGGACATGTGCCATCATGGCTGAATGCTGCACATCCAAAGCTGAAACTGATCCGTCATTCAGATTATATGGATCCGGAGTATCTGCCTACTTTTAATATCAATTCCATTGAACTGAATTTTCACAGGATCCCGGAGCTTTCAGATCAGTTTGTATATTTTAATGATGATATGTTTCTGCTGAATGCTGTTGCGGAAGAGGATTTCTTTAAGAACGGACTTCCGAGAGACTGCTGTATAGAGACAGCTCTGGTACAGGATGACATCCGAAATCCGTTTGCTGCAATGCTGATGAACGATGCAGCGCTGGTGAATATGCATTATTCCAAGAGTCAGGTTATAAAGAAGCAATGGAAGAAGTGGTTTAGTCCTGCCTATGGAAAGATGGCACTCAGAAATCTTCTGATGCTCCCATACAGAGATTTTTCCAGCTTTAAGTATACACATCTTCCAAGTGCGTTCCTTAAGAGCACTTATGAACAGCTGTGGAAGGAAGAGGGAGAAGTTCTGGATGAAGTCTGCAGAAACCGGTTCCGCACTTCGTTTGATGTGAACCAGTATGTGATGAAATACTGGCAGTATATGGAAGGAAAATTTGTTCCTCAGTCTCCTGGAATTGGCAGATTTTACACTATTGGCCTGCATGATGAACAGATTCATTCTACAATCAGGGGACAGCAGTGTAAGATGATCTGCATTAATGATACCGCAGATGTAGGTGATTTTGAGGAACAAAAAAGGCGGATCATCGAGTCATTTGAGAGCATTCTGCCAGAGAAATCATCTTTTGAATTATAGTCTGTATATCAGGAGGAAAGAATGAGACTGGATTTCATTCAGGAACAATTTAAGAAAAAAGGCTTCTGGAATACATTCCGGTACTATTTCTGCCGTGCTATGTCAAAGGCTGCATTAAAACTGGTGGGACCTTATGTGGTAAAACATGGAAAACTTCACAGGAATTATATTGTGTTTAAGAACAGGACCATGCAGGATATGACAGATAATGCCAGAGCTTTCTATGAATATCTGATCCAGAATGAGAAGTATAAAGATTACCGGATCATCTGGATGGTTTCGGATAAAAGAAAATTCCGGAATTATAAATATAAGAATGTAAAATTTGTAACAGCAGAGAGTAAAAATGGCTGGACAAGTCCACTGGCATATTATTACGGGGCTGTTTCCGGATTTTTCTTTTATACGAATAATTCGGCTTATCTGAATCTGCATCACTGTCCCGGACAAGTGACTGTAAATCTGTGGCATGGATGTGGGTATAAAGATGTGCCGAGAGAGAAACATGAGAGTACAGGAGCAAGTATGATGCATTTTGACTATGCACTTGTACCCGGAAAGGCATTTGTGGAAACGAAATCCCGTTACTGGAAATGTCCGAAGGAGAAAGTACTTCCTCTTGGATATCCCAGATATGACTGGATGCTGAGACCATCTATGAGCAGTCAGGAAATAATCCGGAAGCTGCTGGGAATGACGGCTGATAAGATGATCATCTGGATGCCCACATTCCGAAACAGTGAAGTTCTGGACAGTGCGGAGAGCAGGATTCAGTTGCCTTTCCCGTTGCCTGGACTTAGAAACGAAGAGGAACTAAAGCAGCTGGACAGAACTCTTGGCAGGTTGGATATCCTGCTTATCATCAAGAAACATCCGGTTCAGACGGACTGGAATATCCAGGAAGAGGATTTCCGGAATATCCGTTATGTAGATCAGAAACTACTGGATAAAAAAGGAATACAGTTGTATGAACTGATCAGTGCCAGTGATGGCTTGATCTCGGACTATTCTTCAGTTGCAGTGGATTATATGCTTCTGAACCGGCCACTGGCTTTCGTGCTGACAGATATGCAGCAGTATAAAGAAACCAGAGGATTTGTTTTTGAGAAACCGGAGGAGTATATGCCAGGTGAGAAAGTTTATGATCTGAAAGGACTGGAAACTTTTGCAGAGCATATAGCTTCAGGAGAGGATCTGTACCGGCAGGAGAGAGCACGCCTGCTTCCGATCATGCAGCAGATGCCTGTAAAAGAGAATTATGCAGAAGCACTGGCAGAATATCTGAAATTATGAGATACTGGGTCTAAATATAAAAGTGATTATGAGTGGCGGTAAATCGAATGGTTTTATCTGCCTGACTGAAATAAAAATATGAGAAATGGAGAGTACTATGGAAAAAGTAATTGGATATACACAGGGAACTTTTGATATGTTTCATATTGGCCATCTGAATCTTATCAAAAATGCAAAACGTCACTGCGATTATCTGATCGTTGGCGTAAATGCTGATGATCTGGTGGAATCATATAAGCATAAGAGACCAATCGTTCCGTTAAATGAGAGAGTGGAGATTGTCCGCGCGATCAAATATGTGGATGAAGTGATCGTTACTACAACTCTGGATAAGAAAGAGGTGTGGGAGAAAGTACGTTTCGATGAAATCTATATTGGAGATGACTGGAAGGGAAATGAGCGTTGGGAAAAAACCGGCAAAGAGATGGAACAGCTGGGAGCAAAGCTGGTATTTCTTCCTTACACAAAAGATACATCATCAACCATGCTTCGTGAGAAATTAAAAGAGTTTTAAGGGGTGTGCATATGGGAATCAAAAAGAGAGTTAAGAAGAAAGTAAAGAAGATCAAGAACGCGGCAAAAAAAATTAAGAAAGTTCAGGCTCAGAAGGGCAGAAAGGCAATGCTTTCTGAGTTATGGGCAACGATCACATACGGAATTTACGATGGTCGTACCATCAGACGGATGAAGAAATTCCCTCCTGCGCTGGTAGAGAACAGGATGCTGTTTGAAACCAACGATGATTTTACAGATAATGGACGTGCATTATTCGATTATCTGATCGAGAATGGATACAATAAGAAATATGAGATTGTATGGCTTGTTCATGAACCTGAGAAGTACAAAGAATATGCAGTAGAGAATGTAAAATTTGTAAGAAACTTCAAGAAGGGTTCTACGATCCGAAGAGCAGAAGCATACAAATATGCCCTGACATCCAGATATATTTTCTATACCCAGGCATTCAACTGGATCGGAATGTCCAGAAGAAATCAGCTCTTTGTTGACTTGTGGCATGGATGCGGATATAAGGCAAACAAGAACGGACGAAAGGTATTCTTTGACTACTGTCTGGTACCGGGCGATATTTTCATTAAGACAAAAATGGAATTCTTTGGATGTACTTCCAAGAAGTTACTGCCCTTTGGATATCCGCGTTATGATATGATGATCAGAGGCAGTGAACGCGCAAATGAATATAAGGCAAAACTTCTCAAAGAGACAAACAGTGACAAATTGATCCTCTGGATGCCGACGTACAGACATGCATCCAGTGAACGTCTCAATGAGGAGACATTAAATAATGAATTTAATATCCCGATTATTGACGATGCGGATAAGCTTCTGGAGCTGAATAATTTCTGTAAGGAAAATCATATTCTGATCGTGATCAAGAAACATTATCTTCAGATCCCGTATGATTTCGGGGACAATGTTCTTACAAACATTGTTTATCTGGAGAATAAAGACCTTGCGGATAATGGACTGCAGCTTTATGAGTTTATCAATTGCTCAGACGCACTGGTTTCTGACTATTCTTCTGTTGCTATTGATTATCTGCTTCTGGACAGACCGCTGGGATTCACACTGGATGACTATGAAGCTTATACAGAATCCAGAGGATGGGTATTTGATGATCCGCTGGAATATATGCCAGGTGAGCATATGTATAATATGCAGGATTTTGAGAACTTTATTCTGGATATTAAGAACGGTAATGATAAATATGTAGAACAGCGTGCGGCTGTAAGAGCGAAAACACATAATGTGTGCGATAATTACTGCCAGCGAGTACTTGATTACTTTAATATTACGATGTAATGCTGCAGTATGCCGACGACACGTATTCATACAGAATGAAAAAAGTAAAACTGCCAGGAGCTGTTTTTGTGCAGCGGGGCAGTCTGCGAATATCTGTAGCACAGTAAAGTCATAACAGGAGAAGAAAGATAAATGAAAATATGTATTTGGTGTACCAAGATATTTGATCTTGGAGGAACTAAGCGAGTTGTCACACTTCTTGCAAATGAACTTGTAAAAGAACATGATGTAACGATCATGGTATATCAGGACCGATTTAAAGAAGATCGTAACATGTACCATATGAGTGAAGACATCAAAGTGGATTTCATTGATAATAGTGAATTTGTAAATCGCCATCATACACCGGCTTTCTGCCTGCGCTATCTGGTGAGAAAGCTGAATGCAAAGTATGGAATCTTTAATAAAGAGAAATACAATGATATTCTGGCAGATGCGATCTTTCCAAAGAAGACAAGAGAGAAATGGGTCGAATATTTAAATGAGCAAAATTATGATATTATTATCACAACTGCTGCATTGAGTCTGCGTCTGGGTATGCTTGCACCGGAACTGAATGCAAAGACGATTGGATGGCAACATAACTGCTATGCCGGATATCTGGATGTGCCGAATGTTGTATTCTGGAAACAGGAATGCCTGCTTCAGGAGTATCTGCCAAAGCTGGACAGATATATTGTCCTCAGTGAATATGACCAGAGGGATTATAAGAAATTCCTTGATATTGATACAGAAGTTAAGATCAATCCACGAAGCTTTGTCAGTGAGCGTAAATGTGACCCGAAATCCAAGCATTTTCTTATGGCTACCCGATTTGTATATGCCAAAGGTCTTGACCTGATGATGGAGTCTTTTGAGGAATTCTGCAAGCAGGATGATGAATGGCAGTTAGATATTATCGGAGCCGGCGATCTCTGGAATCAGATTGTGGCAGATGCCAAGAGACGTGGGATTGCAGACAGAGTGAACTTTGTAGGTTATACAAATGAACCGGAAAAATATTATCTGAGTTCTTCCATTTTCCTTCTTCCGTCCAGATGGGAAGGATGGCCGATGGTTATCATGGAAGCTTTTGAATTCGGACTTCCGGTCATTGCATTCCACACAGGTGCCATGGACTTGATCATTGATGATGGAAAGACAGGATATCTGCCGGAAGCATTTGATACAAAGAAATTTACAGAAGCCATGCTGAAGCTTGCGCATGACGAAGAACTCCGCAGAGAGATGTCCAGAAATGCGATCTGGAAATCTGAAGATTTCGCTATTGAAAAGGCAGTCAAAGAGTGGAACAATCTTTTTAATCGCGTTATGGGAATCCAGACTTTCTATATGAAGAATGAAGAACAGATTCTGGAATGCCGCGAGAAATACCCGCTGCGTACCGCTTATGCGGAGTTTGTCAAGGAATATCAGTTAAGAGATAACACCATTCTTTATGAGGCATTTGGTGGACGAGGAATGATTGACAATCCTTTTGCATTGTTCCAGTATCTGCTTGAGAAAGAAGAATATCAGGATTATACACATATCTGGGTACTTGATGATTTCGACGACAACAGAGCGCAGATTGAGAAATATGAGAAATATCCGAATGTGAGATTTGTAAAATATAAGACAAAAGAATACTGCAAAGCCATTGCAACTGTAAAGTATCTGGTAAATAATGTAAGTTTTCCGAGTTATTTTCTTAAGAGAGAAGGACAGGTACTGATCGATACCTGGCATGGAACTCCGTTAAAGAATATGGGATTTGATATTCCGGGGGCAAACATTTCCCAGGGAAATACAGCCAGAAATCTGTTCAGTGCAGACTATATCGTATCTTCTGGTCCTTATATGACAGAGACCGCATATAAGAAGTCTTATAAGATGCAGAATCTGTATGAGGGAACTGTACTGGAAGAAGGTTTTCCACGCAATGACAAACTCTTTAACAGCGACAGGGCAGAAGTGATCCAGAGACTGCAGGATTGCGGAGTAGAAGTAACTGCGGATAAGAAGGTTATTCTCTATGCTCCAACCTGGAGAGGAGAGCAGTACAGCACTCCGGATACAGATCTTCAGGATGTGTATAAACTGCTCCAGGTTATGGAGAGCAGTGTAGATACAAATGAGTATCAGGTGCTTGTTAAACTCCATCAGATCGTATATCACTATATGAAAGAGAATCAGATAGAGTTAGGAACTGCGAAAGCGAAATTTATCCCGGCTACTATGGATACAAGTGAGCTTCTGTCAGTGACAGATGTGCTGGTTTCTGATTATTCCAGTATTTTTTATGATTTCATGCTCACAGGAAGACCAATCTTTTTCTATGTTCCGGATATGGAGAATTTTGAGGACTACAGAGGTCTGTATTTTGGATTTGATAATCTTCCGGGACCGGCAGTATCCTCACCTGAGAAACTGGGCGAACTTCTGAAAGATATTCAGGGTGTGGCTGATTCTTATAAAGAGAAATATGAGAATGTTAAGGCTCAGATTGGTCTGAAAGATGATGGCAATGTATGTAAACGTATCGCAGAAGTTCTGATCGATGGAAAAGAACCGACGAATCCGGTATTTCTGAATCAGACAGATAAAGTGAAACTTCTGGTATATGCAGGGGATTTCAATGAAACACAGGAAACAGACACATTCTATGAATTTCTGAAAAAGGTGGATTTCGAACATTTTGATATCACACTGATCGGAAATGGTGCAAAGGAAGAAGAGTCTTCCGAGAAACTGGATGAACTGCCGAAAGAGGTCAGAGTTCTTTACTGGAAGCGTTCTTATCCTGCTACAGATGAAGAATATGTGCGTCACAATAAATTCATGAAGTCAAAGAAAACAGAACCTTCTGAGGCGCTTAAAGATTTCTATAAACGTGAGCTTCGCAGAATACTTGGAATGTCTAAGTTTGATTATGCGGTAGTATTTACAGATATGAAGAAATTCTTCCCTGTAATGTCAGGAGCGCTGGATGTGAAGCAGATATTCAATATGGATAACTGGCAGGAAGTTCTGAATAAATAGAGCACTTACAGTTCTGTTGTCTGCAGGAAACTCTCGAAGACAGTGAAAAATAGAAAGATATGTAAGGCAGTCTGGTGATTAAATGTGCCAGGCTGCTTTTTTCGTGTGAAATTTCAAATGAAATTCTGAATTATGGTATTCCAAGGGATACGGATAATCGTTCAGTGTAGGACAGATAGTGGCTTACGAATTTAGGGCCGCAGGTAGTTGCGCATGGATTTCAGTGCATTTTTTTCCAGGCGGCTGACCTGGGCCTGAGAGATTCCAATCTCCTGGGCTACTTCCATCTGTGTTTTGCCTTCATAAAAACGAAGTTCTATGATGTGTTTTTCTCTTTTGTTCAGACGCTGCATAGCTTCTCTGAGAGATAAATTCTCAATCCATCGGTCCTCTTTATTCTTCTTATCGCTAATCTGATCCATAACATACAGAGTATCTCCGCCTTCTGTGTAAACTGGTTCAAAGAGACTTACAGGATTCTGGATCGCGTCCATGGCATAGACGATCATTTCTTTTTCTATGCCGATCTCCTGAGCGATTTCTGCAACTGTAGGTTCTTTGAGATGCTGTTTCATATAATTTTCTCTGGTGTAAATAGCTTTATATGCAATATCCCGAAGCGAACGGCTGACACGGATACTGTTGTTATCCCTGAGATAGCGCCGTATCTCTCCTATGATCATGGGAACTGCATAAGTCGAGAACTTTACCTGCAGGGTAGTGTCGAAATTGTCGATGGCCTTGATCAGGCCGATACATCCGATCTGAAAGAGATCATCTGCATTTTCACTGCTGTTCTGAAATCTGCGTATTACGCTGAGAACCAGTCTGAGATTTCCCTTGATGTACAATTCCCGTGCCTGTTCGTCGCCTTCTTTGATCCGACGGAACAGTTCATCTTTTTCTTCTGCATTGAGAACAGGAAGTTTCGACGTATTGACTCCACAGATTTCTACTTTATTCAGTGCCATCTTCTTGAATCCTCCTTATCATCCTTGAACGTGAAATAATAAAGTTGAGATGTTCCGTTACTGAGAACAAAGTAAACAGTAACGTGTTTTCAGTAAGAATGATTCTCATATGGAGGAATATTTATACTTATATCTGGAAAATATAAAAATTATTGACCCTTGACAAAATGGAGAGCAATCTTGCATAGAGACTGTTAGCGTTATCCTTTATGAAAACATTTTTCTTCATCAATCTCTACAAGAATAATGTCATCACCAATCTGGCAGATGCAGTCCCAGGGGATGCGGTATTCACTGTCGCGGCCGAAAAGACAGCAGAATTTTCCGGGACCTGGTACGATCAGGGCAGTCATTCTGCTGGTTTTGCAGTCAAATTCTGCATCAATGGGACACCCGAGACTACGGCAGGTGCAGGTATTGATCACTTCTTTTTGTCTTAATTCACAGATTCTCATGGATACTCCCTTAAAAACTGGTCTGTCTGGAATCTTTTTAACAATTTATGTATTTTTGCGAAAATTTATGCAAGTCCTTTTATTGACACAGCAATTGGAAATACAGTATAATAAAAATATGTAATGATATCAGGGAAAAAGCGCATTTTGACTCTGACATTCTATAATAATTGCACCGAAAATATGATATGACTTAAAAAGGGGGGACGTCCTATGAAATGTCCATTTTGTAATCAGGATAATACGAGAGTAGTTGATTCCAGACCGGTTGAGGATACAAATTCTATCCGCCGTCGCCGTTTATGTGATGCCTGTGGCAGAAGATTTACTACATATGAGAAAGTAGAGAGCATACCGCTTAATGTGATTAAGAAAGATCAGAACAGAGAGCAGTATGACCGTTCGAAAATACAGTCAGGAATTCTGAGAGCATGTTACAAGAGACCAATACCGATAGAGAAGATAGAAGAGATGATGGATGCTATAGAAGGTGAAATCTTTAATACAGAAGAGAAAGAGATTTCCAGTACCAGAATTGGTGAGATTGTCATGGAGCATCTCAAGGATCTGGATGCAGTAGCGTATGTGCGTTTTGCGTCAGTGTACAGAGAATTTAAGGATGTCAGCACATTTATGGATGAACTGAAGAAATTTATGAACTGAATATGCACAAATTTTGGGATATATGGCGTGAATTTATGCTGATTGCATAAATAAATTAAGTTGCAGAGCAAACGATACTTTTTGGGCTTTACACGAGGAGGTTCATATAACCTGCATCGCCAAGTGTATTACTGACACGAAGTGAGTAGCGATAGGATTTTTGAGAAAAATAGAAGACTAGTCAGTAATATATAAATGAAAAACCGACGGGAACTTATCATTCCCGCCGGTTTTTCATTTGTATTTTTTATGGGGGAGTTTAACTGATATCAGAGCAGATAATCGTTATATTAGTTATTAAACAATACCCTGAGCCTTCATAGCATCTACAACTTTTTCGAAGCCTGCGATGTTAGCACCTACAACGTAGTTGCCCTCCATACCATAACGTTTGGAAGCATCATCAACTTTATTGAAGATGTCAACCATGATCTGGTGAAGTTTTGTATCAACTTCTTCTGCTGTCCAGGAAAGTCTTGCAGAGTTCTGGCACATTTCAAGTGCGGAAGTAGCAACACCACCAGCGTTAGCTGCTTTACCAGGCATGAATGTTACGCCGTTTGCCATAAGGTAATCTGTTGCTTCACGGGTAGTAGGCATGTTAGCACCTTCTGCAACATATTTGCATCCGTTTGCAATAAGAGTCTTAACAGCGTCAAGGTCAAGTTCGTTCTGAGTTGCACATGGAAGATAGATATCGCATTTGATGTTCCAGATGCCTTTTCCTTCTGTGTAAGTAGCACCTTCAACACGGTCAGCATATTCTTTGATACGTCCACGTTTTACTTCTTTGATATCTTTTACGATGTCAAGTTTGATTCCTTCTGGATCATAGATATATCCGTTGGAATCGCACATAGCAACAACTTTACCGCCAAGTTCAGTTGCTTTTTCTACAGCATAGATAGCAACGTTACCGGAACCTGTTACGATGAGAGTTTTACCGGAGATTGTATCATTTTTAGCTTTAACCATTTCGTCAAGCATATATACAAGACCGTATCCTGTAGCCTGTGTACGGATTAAAGATCCGCCGTAGGAAAGTCCTTTACCTGTAAGAACACCTTCATACAGACCACGATTTCTCTTGTACTGTCCGTAAAGGTAACCGATCTCACGTCCGCCTACACCGATATCACCTGCAGGAACGTCCATGTCAGCACCGATATATTTGGAAAGCTCTGTCATAAAGCTCTGGCAGAATGCCATTACTTCTCTGTCAGATTTTCCTTTAGGATCGAAGTTGGAACCACCTTTACCGCCGCCGATCGGAAGACCTGTAAGAGAGTTCTTGAAGATCTGCTCGAAACCTAAGAATTTAAGGATTCCCTGGTTTACTGACGGATGGAATCTTAAACCACCCTTGTACGGTCCGATTGCACTGTTGAACTGTACACGGTAACCTTTGTTAACCTGTACAACGCCCTTGTCGTCTACCCACGGAACACGGAAAGAAATGATTCTTTCTGGCTCAACAAGACGCTCAAGAATAGAAAGTTTACGATATTCTTCTTCATTTTTGTCGATTACGACTTTAAGGGAGTCTAAAACTTCCTTTACTGCCTGGTGGAATTCAGGCTCATTTGGATTCTGTGCTACGACTCTTTCGTATACCTCTTCAGTATAAGACATAATGATTTCCTCCTCGTCGATCGTTTGTGTATTTTTTAAATCGACGTTATTATACACTAAAGTGTTACAAATGGAAAGAGTTAAATGAAATTTTTTTTGTAAAAATTTTTTGAACAAATTTTGACTTGATAAAAACAGTTAAATATGAGAAAATGTTAAGAATCATCCATACAACTTGTGAAAGAAAAAACAGATTACATAAAATATAGACCAAATAGGAAAAAAATGGTATAATTTGAATAAATAGCTGTGGAACAGTTATTGGTTTATGAGCAGATAACGAAGCGGATTGTGAATCTATCCGATCGAGCTCATTAGATATATGTAACTGCATTGTAATACGAGGATGAAGAGGGGGATTTTATATCGACAGAATTGTAAAGAAAGGGGATTTAATCACATGGCGGGATTTAAAACAAAAGTAACACCTGAAATTGAGAATCTGACTGATATCTGTAAGGAACACACAAGTCTGGATCTTTCTCTGTACGCAAAGTACGATGTTAAAAGAGGACTCCGTGATATTAATGGTAAGGGTGTCCTTGCAGGTCTGACGCAGGTTTCCAATGTCAAAGCTACAAAGATCGTGGATGGCAAAGAGGTTCCATGCGCGGGAAGTCTTTCCTACAGAGGTTATGATATCAAAGATCTGACCAGAGGATTTATCGAAGATGACAGATATGGATTTGAAGAAGTTACCTATCTGCTGCTGTTCGGAAGTCTTCCTGATAAGAAACAGCTTGCAGATTTTACACAGCTTCTGGCAGATCAGCGGTCACTCCCGACAAATTTTGTCCGCGATGTTGTGATGAAGGCACCGAGTAAGGATATCATGAATGCGCTTTCAAGAAGTGTGCTTACATTATATTCCTATGATACGAATCCGGATGATACATCACTGCCGAATGTACTCAGACAGTGCCTGAATCTAATCAGTGTATTTCCATTGCTTTCTGTTTATGGATATCAGGCTTATAACCATTATATCAAAGGTAAGAGTCTCTATATCCATAATCCGAAGAAAGAACTTACTACAGCAGAGAATATTCTGCGAATGCTCCGCCCGGATAAGAAATATACACATCTGGAAGCAAAGATTCTGGATATTGCGCTGATCCTTCATATGGAGCATGGCGGTGGTAATAACTCAACCTTTACAACTCATGTAGTCTCTTCATCAGGAACAGATACCTATTCTGCGATCGCTGCAGCGCTTGGTTCATTAAAGGGACCGAAGCATGGCGGTGCCAATATCAAAGTTGTCAAGATGTTCAATGATATGAAGAAGGAAGTTAAGGACTGGACAGACGAAGATGAGGTTCGTGCGTACCTTAAGAGACTTCTGCATAAAGAAGCATTTGACCAGAAAGGTCTGATCTATGGTATGGGACATGCCATTTATTCTGTATCTGACCCGAGAGCCGAGGTCTTTAAGGCATATGTTGAGAAACTGGCAGAAGAGAAGGGCAGAATGAAAGACTACGGCCTTTATTCTATGGTAGAGCGTCTGGCACCAGAAGTGATCGCAGAGGAACGCCGTATTTATAAAGGTGTAAGTGCCAATGTGGACTTTTATAGTGGCTTTGTTTACAGTATGTTGGATCTGCCGCTTGAACTGTTTACACCGATGTTTGCAGTTGCACGTATTGTAGGATGGAGTGCTCACAGAATGGAAGAGCTTATCAATGCAGATAAGATTATCCGTCCGGCATACAAGAACGTTCTGGAACCGGCAGTATATGTTCCGCTCAGTGAACGCTGATCTTAGGGATTGCGGCTGTACTGTAAAAGAATGGATTCGTAACTGTGAAGGTACTGAACAGTTACACGGATTATTTTTAAAAGAATAACGGAAATACAAATAAAGGAAATGACTACGGATGTTTAATTGTTTTTTTCCGGATGAATATCTGGATTCTACTTATATGATCGACTTTGACAGTTTGTATGCGCAGGGATACAGAGGGCTTTTGTTTGATATAGATAACACTCTGGTACCTCACGGCGCACCGGCAGATGAGAGAGCATGCGCATTGTTTGCACATTTGAAGGAACTGGGGTTTAAATGCTGTTTCCTGTCGAACAATCAATATGAGAGGGTTTCTTCTTTTAATGATGCGATAGGAGAGCAGTTTATTGAGAACGCACACAAGCCTTCAACAAAGAATTATATCAGAGCGATGGAGCTGCTTGGAACTGACAGGAGTAATACGATTTTTGTTGGAGACCAGCTGTTTACTGATATATATGGGGCGAAACGCGCAGGAATCCGGAATATTCTGGTGAAGCCGCTCAATCCAAAAGAAGAGATTCAGATCGTACTGAAAAGATATCTTGAAAGAATTGTACTATATTTTTACCGTAAAGAGGAGGGGAATTCATGAACCATATTGTTATCATAGGATTTATGGGTTCAGGAAAGACAAGAGTAGGAAAACGACTGGCGAAGGATTTTAATATTCCTTTCATAGACGTTGACCGTGTAGTATCAAAGAAGATGAACCTTACAATGAAAGAGATTTTTGACAGATTTGGCGAGCCTTTTTACAGGGCACTTGAGACAACTGTGATCAAGGCACTGATCGATGATCCGGAGCAGAAGATCATTTCTCTTGGATCCGGCCTGCCGATGCAGGAGCAGAATGCCAAATATATCAAGAAGCTTGGAACTGTGGTATATCTGAAAGGATCTTACGCTACGCTGAAGAAAAGACTGGAGAATTCCAGCAGCAATCCTTTGATCGAAGGTGAAGATAAAGAAGACAAGATCAAGAAGCTTCTCAAGCAGCGTGATCCTGTTTATGCGAAGTTTGCGGATGTTGAGATGGTCACAGGAGACAAGCCTTTTGAAGATCTGATCGCACAGCTTGAAGAAAAATTAAAAACATATGTAAAAAATAGTTGAAAAAAGTGCCGGAATATTATAAAATCAGATAAGAGTGTGTCACGAAATCGAAGAGAAGAATAAGAAAGACACACACTTTGAACCGGCTGTTGCTGTGAGAAACAGCATCGCTGAACTTGTACTATTAAGGAGGAAATATAACTATGATTTCAGCAGGTGATTTCAAAAACGGTATCACACTTGAAATTGACGGAAACGTATGTCAGATCGTTGAATTCCAGCACGTAAAACCAGGAAAGGGTGCTGCTTTCGTAAGAACAAAATACAAAAACATCATTACAGGAGCAGTTCTTGAGAAATCTTTCCGTCCAACAGAGAAATTCCCGGCAGCACGTATTGAGCGTACTGATATGCAGTATCTGTATGATGATGGTGATCTGTACTATTTCATGAACGTAGAGACATATGATCAGGTTGGTCTTACAAAGGATCAGGTTGGCGATTCTCTTAAATTCGTTAAAGAGAATGAAATGGTTAAGATCTGTTCCCATAACGGAAACGTATTCGCTATCGAGCCGCCTCTGTTCGTAGAACTTGAAGTTACTGAGACAGAGCTAGGATTCGCTGGAAACACAGCACAGGGTGCTACTAAACCGGCTACTGTAGAGACAGGTGCTCAGGTTCAGGTTCCGCTGTTCGTTAACCAGGGTGACAAACTGAAAATTGATACAAGAACTGGAGAATATCTTTCTCGAGTATAATATTCAGGTAAGTAATCATACTGCCATCGGTGAAAGCCGGTGGCAGTTTTTGAGTTTATGGAGAATTGTTTTATAAATACAAGATCAGGAGGAGAGAATGAATGGAATATGTAACACTTGGAAAAACAGGTCTTAAAGTATCTAGAATGGGACTCGGCGGGATTCCGATCCAGAGAATTGATGCAGAAGGAACTAAGACTTTGCTGCATAAACTGGCAGATCAGGGGGTAAATTATATCGATACAGCCAGAGGATATACAGTCAGTGAAGAATACCTAGGCTATGCATTAGAGGGGATCAGAGATAAGTTTATACTTGCCACAAAATCTATGGCACGTACAAAAGAGGCTATGGCAGCAGATATTGAGAAGAGTCTTAATAATCTTCGTACAGACCATATTGATCTGTATCAGGTACATAATCCAAGTATGGAGCAGCTTGATCAGGTACTGGCAGCAGGCGGAGCACTGGAAGCGTTACAGGAAGCAAAAACAGCAGGAAAGATCGGACATATCGGGCTGACTGCTCATTCTACAAAAGTATTTGCCCGTGCACTGGAACTGGACTGGGTAGAGACGATCATGTTCCCGTATAATATTGTGGAGAGTCAGGGAGAAGAACTAATCGCGAAATGTACAGAAAAGAACATCGGGTTTATTGATATGAAACCTCTTGCAGGTGGTGCGATCGAGAATGGAACACTCGCAATGCGTTACATTTGTGCGAACAAAAATGTGACCATTGTAATTCCGGGAATGGCGGAAGAGAAAGAGATGGAAGAGAATATCAAAGCCTGTCTTGACCCTTCTCCGTTAAACGAGAAGGAACTGGAAGAGATTCAGGCAGTCAGAGACCAGCTTGGTACAAATTTCTGCCGCAGATGTAATTACTGTGCACCATGCAGTGTAGGGATCAGCATTCCGAATGTATTCCTGTTTGCAGGATATCTTAACCGTTACGATCTCGGAGACTGGGCAAAAGACCGTTACGGTTCACTGGCAGTAAAAGCTTCCGCATGTATAGAATGCGGCGCATGTGAAACCAGATGCCCATATCATCTGCCAATCCGTAAGATGATGAAGGAATGTGCAGAGCAGTTTGGAGAATAAAGAATATTTTTTGTTTTGTACATAAAAAAGTGATCAGAGGGATAGACTGTTCTCTGATCACTTTTACTTTATATGACAGGGATAATGGAAAAATAGGATGGAAAAATAGCAATAAAAATTATCTTGACAGCTTTTGATTTTACCAATATAATAATAAACAGTCGGCATATAGTATATAAGTGATATGCCAATGTTGAGAAACACGCTTTCGTCTAATTACCAGTATTGTTCGACAGCAGAACAATGTAACGAAGTCACAGTTCGGGCTTGTACTGGTTTCGACGGGGGCTTTGAAGTTGGGGAAGCCATCCGCAGACTCCTGGACTGCGTACCAACCGGGAACCTAAATATAAACGCAGACGAACAGTACGCGTTAGCAGCCTAATTGCTGCTCGTCAGCCCTGATGCACTCACACTTCAGGGGTCTGGCGTCGACCATGTGAGAAACCTTGCCGGGTAAGCTTTGCCCCGGTAGATGTATCATGAAGCTACTGAGATGATAAGCCTGTCGGTGGGCGTATCATTGAGGGAATGTTAAAACAGCGACTGTGATGGGAGATGCCTCAATGAATAGGCTTTCGGACGCGGGTTCAATTCCCGCCAGGTCCATAAAAATTCCTTGATTTTACAGGGGTTTATCTTTTGATTTTTCAAAGGTAAGCAAGGAGTAATCAAGGTACAGTGAAGAGTTTATCCGCAAAAGTGATACTTTACGGATAAACTTTTTTTATACATAAAAGTATCAATATAGTTGAAGGATGCGATCTGGGACATTACCTGGGAGTAACAGATCAGAGGTTCAGATCATAGAATAGAAGGTGACATAGAAAAAGGGAGAATGATCATGGAACAGATTGCAAATTATGTAAAACCAGAACTTATTGTAGTTGCCATTGCTCTGTATTTTTCGGGTATGGCGCTGAAACAGGCGCAGGCAGTAAAAGATAAATATATTCCGCTTATTCTGGGTGGAATCGGTATCGTAATCTGTGCAATGTATGTATTTGCGACAAGCGTATTCAATACACCGCAGGATATTGTAATGGCAATCTTTACAGCTATTGTACAAGGAATTCTGGTAGCCGGTCTTTCTATCTATGTAAATCAGATCATTAAGCAGACCAATAAGGAAGAATGATTCAGGTAATGAGCGATCATTCTTTTTTCTCTATGAAGGAGGAAAACCTAATGGTAAAGATTTCAAATTGTGGTCATGATGAGAATGGGCGGTACGCAGGGGGCAAAGCAGGTGATCAGACAGGTACGGAGTATCGGATTATGAACTGGTACAGTCGTCCGTGGCTGTGCGTATTAAGATTCGAGAATAAGGAAATAGCATCTCTGATTGCTGATATGGCGGAGAAAAAGCGGGAGATATTTTGCTGAATGATGATCATCATGTAGCTATTGCTGTAACATCCGGTCCAAAAGCCACAGAAGTTTCAGATATACCAACAGAAAACTATACATTTAAATCGAAGACAGTCAAAGTGGGAGACAAAAGTGCTTCTGTACTTTTATTACAGGAAATTTTAAGAGCCAGAGGATTCAAAGGTAAAAATAGAAAAATACTTAAACTTACCTGGAAAGCAGATGAAAACACTATATATGCGCTAAAGACTTATCAGGGATCCAGAAAAGAAATTTTGAAAGCAGATGGGATCTGTGGACCTGCCACATGGAAAGATCTGATTGCCATCTGAGAGAATCTCCCGGGGAAGACAGCCCAGGAGAAAATTTCTTCTCCATGTTCACAAAACCTACATAAATGTTTGATATAGTACCGATATAGAAGATTACAGGATGCTGTTTGTTATGTAGGAAGTTAAACAGTAACTGGAAAGCAGAAACAGTCAGAGATTGTTTCAGAAATAGAAAGATAAAAGAAAACGGAGGGGATAAAGATGGATACATTGAAAATCCTGGTGGTAGATGATGAGAGTCGTATGAGAAAACTGGTAAAGGACTTCCTGACAAAAAAGAACTTTCAGGTGTTAGAAGCTAGTAACGGTGAAGAAGCTATGGATATCTTTTATGAAGAAAAAGATATCGCACTGATCATTTTGGATGTTATGATGCCGAAGATGGATGGATGGGAAGTGTGTCGCGAGATTCGTAAGAATTCTAAAGTGCCGATCATTATGCTGACAGCAAGAAGCGATGAAAGAGATGAGCTTCTTGGATTTGAACTTGGAGTAGACGAATACATTTCTAAGCCCTTCAGTCCGAAGATTCTTGTGGCAAGAGTAGAGGCAATCCTTCGTCGTACAGGACAGGCAAATCCTGAGGATGTGCTTTCCGCAGGAGGTATTGTGATCGATAAAGCAGCACATCTTGCTGCTGTAGATGGCAAGCCTATGGAATTAAGCTTCAAAGAATTTGAACTTCTGACATATTTCCTGGAAAATGAGGGGATTGCTCTTTCCAGAGAGAAGATCCTCAATTCTGTATGGAATTATGACTACTTCGGAGATGCCCGTACTATTGATACTCATGTTAAGAAACTCAGAAGCAAAATGGGTGACAAAGGAGAATATATTAAGACAGTCTGGGGTATGGGATATAAATTTGAGGTAGATGAATGATGCTGGGCAAAAATGCAGATAATAGAAACCAAAAGGGAAAAGAACCTCAAAAACAGCCCGGAAAGAAAAACAGGAAGCATGTGAAAGCCAAGAAATTTCATTCTCTGAAACATCAGATATCTGTATTATTTATAGGACTTTT
>NZ_JBQHWS010000029.1:0-35131 GCF_052063845.1 Blautia sp. HCP3S3_D9 | reverse complement strand
AAAAAGGGTTCACATGGGAACAGTGTCTAAGAACAGGGGCATGTCTTGTGTGGGTGTCCGTAAAACGGGTACTACACTAATTCGCGTGTCCACTGTTATGGGTACATTATAATAAGATATAAAGAAGTGATTTTACGGAGGAAAAAGAAATGAGTGAATGGATAAAGAATATAAACTGGAAATATGTGCTCATAATGCTTGTTGGAAATATTGTTCTTGGGCTTGGAATTGCTATTTTTAAGCTTTCCGGACTGGGAAATGATCCATTTAGCGGTATGGTTATGGCACTGGCAGAGGTGACAGGGATTGAATATGCAGTATTTTTGATCATTTTAAATATGTGCATATTTGTAATAGAGATTATTTTTGGAAGAAAACTGATCGGGATTGGTACATTTGTAAATGCTGTACTTCTTGGATATTTTGTTACTTTCTTCTATAATATTCTTGTTTCAACTGTCGGAAATCCAGATCATATGGTACAGAGAATCCTGATCGTATGTGTGGGTGTAGTTGTAACAAGTCTTGGTGTTTCCATGTATCAGCTGACAAGACAGGGTGTGGCTCCTTATGACAGTCTGTCACTGATCATGACAGAGAAATGGCCGAAAATCCCATATTTCTGGCACAGAGTTTCAAATGATGCAATATGTGCACTGATCTGCTGGCTTGCAGGCGGAATTGTAGGACTTGGAACTTTGGTCAGTGCATTTGGACTTGGACCTATCGTTCAGTTTTTTGATACATATTTTACATCTAAATTACTGGAAAAGATTGGAAATTAATAAAGAAAGACTGTCTGGCAGATACATGTTAGGAAATGTAGCCTGCGTAGACAGTCTTTTTGTTACTGAAAAATAACCAATTGCTTATAAATATCAGATTGAATAAAAATAGCCGGATCTGAGGAACAAAATTTTATGAGTGTGCGAGAATGATATCGCCGTCATTGGCTTGGATGCTCAAATGATTCTGTGCAGAAGACCAAATTGAAAAATAAAAAAAGAACTGATACAGATAAAGGCTTTCGTTAGAATCTATACGATTCTCAGAAATAATTTCTGTAACAGTTCTTTCTATTATAATATAATCATGAATGCAAATTTGCAGATAGTCAAAATCCAGCCAAGCGAATTGCGAATATCCGTTTGACTTTATCGGCATATTAGCTGCACATATGACATGCCTCACAGGCAGACGGCGTGGTGGCGCATCCGCCCATAGCAGTTTCACGAAGTTCAGCGGGAAGCTTCTTACCTACGGTAAACATTGTCTGGATCATTTCATCCAGCGGGATTAGTTGCGGGATTCCGGCGAGAGCCATCTCGGCAGCGATGATGGCATTTGCCACACCTGCGGCATTTCTGTTCTGACATGGATATTCTACCAGGCCACCGACCGGATCGCATACCAGACCCAGCATGTTCATAAGAACAGTAGATGCAGCAAAAGTACATTCTTTCGGTGAACCACCCATCAGTTCTACAGCAGCA
The DNA here is from genome assembly GCF_052063845.1 of Blautia sp. HCP3S3_D9. Lineage (NCBI taxonomy): Bacteria > Bacillati > Bacillota > Clostridia > Lachnospirales > Lachnospiraceae > Blautia > Blautia sp. HCP3S3_D9. Next base: position 33,638 of record NZ_JBQHWS010000029.1, on the reverse strand, counting down.
GAAGCTGCCATAGCAGAGGCAACACCGACCTCGGCCTGACATCCGCCTACAGCACCGGCAACAGTGGCATTTCTCATTGCCAGATAACCGATAGCACTTGCATTAAATAATGCCTGTATAATCTTTTCATCAGAGAAATGATAATGTTCCTGCATTGCCAGCATCAGTCCCGGAACAATTCCGGCAGAACCGGCAGTTGGAGATGCTACGATCAGACCCATGGAAGCGTTGGTTTCCAGTGTGGCCATTGCATAAGTGATCGCTTTCTGAAGCAGATCGCCGCAGAGCCCTTTTTTCTCCTGAGCGTGGAGACTCAGTTTTCTGGCCTCGCCGCCGATCAGACCGCCCATAGATTTTACAGGCTGTTTGATAGGAGAGAATGCGGCATCTTTCATAATTTCCAGTACCCGTGTCATTTTTTCATTTACAATTTCAGCAGATGTTTCGCCAAGCTCGATTTCACGGATACGCATAACCTCTGAGACAGGAAGATTCTTTTCTTCACAGAGTGTTAAGAGTTCATTTGCATTTTTAAAATCCATGATAAAAATCCCCCTTTCTTTACATCTGTACGATCATAACTTCATGAATATTTTGGTTCTCACGGATAGCAGGAACGATGTTTTCAGGAAGTTTGCCGTCAGATTCTACGATCGTATAGGCGATATCGCCCTTGCCTTCACGGAAGAGACGCATAAATGCAATATTAATATTGCGGTCACTCAGGCATTTGGTAATGTAAGCCACAACGCCCGGAGTATCCTGATGGATCACGATCACTGCACTGTATTCGCCTGTAAAGTCTACTTGCACATGGTTGATCTCTACGATACGGACCTTGCCGCCCCCCAGGGATTCACCGCGCACAGTCATTTTCTGGCCTTTTTCATTTTCCATGCAGATATCTACGGTATTCGGGTGAATATCTGTTTCCTGCTCATTGGGAGTGAAAGAGAATTCCAGACCTTTCTCATGAGCAATTTCAAAAGAATTCCGGATGCGCATATCATCTGTAGAGAAACCCATGATACCGCCCAGCAGGGCACGGTCAGTACCATGACCACGGTAAGTCTTGGCAAAGGAGCCGTACAGGATGAAGTCGGCTCTTTTTAATGGGCCTTCGATCATTTTCTGGGCAAGATAGGAAATACGCGCCGCACCTGCGGTATGTGAACTGGAAGGACCGATCATATTCGGACCCATTACATCAAATGCACTGATAAATGACATATTGTTTGTTCTCCTGTTATTTGAATTATTAAATCATGTAAACTTGGAATCAGGCAAGCTTCACATTTGAGTGTGAATGCCTGCCTGATTTACAGGAAACGGCATATCAGCATTCCTGCATAATTTTTATTATTCTGCTTCTGCAACTGTAGAAGCAGCATCGGACTTTAAGATAAATTTCTTATAAATAGTATCAACGATCACGCCGATAGCATTGTCACCGGAAATATTACATGCAGTTCCGAAAGAGTCCTGAGTAATATACAGGGCTACCATGATAGCACAGATCGCACCATCCGGATCACCTGCCTCAGTACCGAATACCATGTAAAGGAACGGCAGAGCAGTCATGATGGAACCACCAGGAGCACCAGGGGAAGCAACCATTGCAATACCAAGAGTCATAATAAACGGGATAACTGTTCCGAGGCTGATCGGAAGCTGGTTCATGAGACAGACAGCAGTTGCGCAGGCTGTAATTGTGATCATGGAACCTGCCATATGGATGTTCGCACAGAGCGGAACAACAAAGTTACGGATCTGTTCGCAGACACCGTCTGCTTCTGCACACTGAAGGTTAACCGGGATTGTTGCAGCAGAGGACTGAGTGCCAAGTGCTGTAGCATATCCAGGAATCTGATTTTTGATCAGAGAGAAAGGATTCTTCTTGCTGACTGCGCCTGCGATGCAGAACTGGATGAAAATGCAGATCAGGTGCATCAGGATAACAACCAGGAATACTTTCCAGAGAATACCAAGGATGGCAAAAGTTTTGCCGGAGATGGTCATATCTGTAAAAGTTCCGCAGATGTACAGTGGCAGCAGTGGGATGATGATTGTGTGAAGGACTTTGTCAATGATCTTGGAGAAATCATTCACACCATTGTATAAGCTGTTTCCGATTTCTTTTCCACGCATGGATGACAGGCATAATCCCAGGATAAATGCCAGCACAACAGCGGAAAGTGTATCCATAACCGGCTGCAGGGAAATGGAGAAAAATGGCTCCAGGGATACATCAGCAGTAGCTGCGATCTGATCCAGAGCACCCGCGCTCATGAAACTTGGAAACAGATTGGAAGCTACCAGGAATGAGGAAGAACCTGCGATCAGAGTGGAACCGTAAGCAAGGATAACAGTGATCAGAAGCAGCTTACCGGCACCCTGTGACAGGTCCGCAATACCCATAGTTACATAAGCAAGGATCATCATAGGAATGACAAACTTCAGGAATGTGCTGAAAAATCCGGATAAAGTTACGACAAAACGGCAGAAGCCTTCCGGAAGAAACTGACCAAACAGGATACCAAGGATGATCGCAATGATCAGCTTCGGGACAAGCCCTAATTTAAAACTTTTTTTCTTCATAGAAATCTTTTCCTCTCAACGTGTTTTTTATACTTTCCTAAAAAGTGTACTGTTCAGAAGTTGAGTCAGAGGAGTAAATGCAGTGAACAGTATGAGTGATCATCTGGTTATATTATGACCCGCGCTGTCAGAAATAAAGCAGATGATAGCCTGATAAATTGTGTTGTAAAATGTGCACAAAATTTTTATTGACGTCTTTGTGACTGCATTATATCATTGACATAGAAACGAATCAAATTCATAGTTTTTATATGATGATTGAAAATAATTCATAACAGCAATCCGGAAATGATTTTTTTTATCAGTTTATAAGCGGCTTGTAAAGAGGATTATGAAAAATGAAACGATTAAAGAACAGGTGAAAAAAGGACAGAAAAGAATGTATTATACATAAGACAGGGAGGGATAAAAGATGGAGATACGTCAGTTACAGACTTTTGTGCAGGCGGCACAACTGGAAAGTTTTTCGAAGACAGCAGAGATGCTGGGATATTCTCAGTCTGCGATCACCGTGCAGATGAGACTTCTGGAAACAGAGCTGAATACCAGGCTCTTTGACCGCATGGGAAAACGTGTAGTTCTGACTCCGCAGGGTAGAGAATTTCTGAAATCTGCGAATAAAATTCTCTATGAAGTAAATAAGGCAAGCAAGTCCATGAATGAGGGCAGAGAACTGACGAATCCACTTCATGTTGGAACGATCGAGTCATTATGTACTGCCAAATTCCCCAGAATTCTGAGCGAATTTCATTCTCTGCATCCACGTGTAAATCTGCAGATTACAGTAGATTCTCCAGAGAAACTGATCCGTATGATGGAACACAATGAACTGGATCTGATCTACATACTTGATACTCCGAGATGGGACGAGAACTGGGTAAAAGTCATGGAACTGGCAGAACCTGTAGTGTTTGTTGCTTCTGCTGCATCCAGATTTGCCGGAAAAGAGAGGCTGGTGCTGGACGATATTTTGCAGGAGCCTTTTTTCCTGACAGAGAAGCATGCCAATTACAGACAGGCATTGGATCAGCAGCTTGCCCTGCGCAGACAGTCCATTTCACCGGTACTTGAGATCAGTGATACTGAGTTTATCATCCGTATGCTGGAACTGAATCAGGGACTCTCATTTCTTCCATACTTTGCAGTAGAACAGGATATTTATAAACACCGGATCATCACACTGGATGTAAAAGATGTTCATATTTCCATGTACAGGCAGATTTTTTATCATAAGAATAAGTTCCGCACCAGAGAGATGGAAGAGTTTATCCGGCTTGCAGACAAGCGAAGCTGACAGCATCGTTAATATTAACAAAAATTAATGTAAAAAATAAGAAAACAGGGTTGCTTTTTCTCTACAGGGCGGTTACAATAACATTGCAAATTGAAAATAATTTTAAAAATGCTGTTTCAAGAATATGGAACAGCATAAAATTTGCTGTCTGAAATCGGATTTTCAAAGAAGAGTCCGATATCAGAAACTATAAATTTTAAAGAAAAGGCAGGTGGAACAGAATGGATAATTGCGATTCTCATGGGCGAAGTAGTAGCACAGGATCTGAATTAAAAAGAGTATATGAGTATAGCAGCCATTCTGTTCTGCTGTAGTCATATATTTTCTGATTTTTCCATATAAGTACTCTTTATCTGTCGGCAAATGACAGTCTCGGATTGTGGAAAAAGCTGGTATCTTTTTGAGTTCTTATCCTGTTTCTATGAAATTCCCCGAATCATGCAATTACATATTTGTACAGTACATAAACAGTAAGTGCGCTTTGGGTAACTTACTATTTGTTGTGCTGAAAAAATGCATAATGAGAGTGGCAGTAAACGTAACGAATGTAACAGACTGCTTTGTTTTCGTGTGCATTTTAATCAGACTGGAAGCAAATCTGGTTATACGCAAATAGCAAGGAGGATGTTTTAATTCGTCAGACTGCAATTTTGTGGCAGCGCTTTTTGTGTTTATATGTAAAAAACGGAGGAAGAAAAGATGGAGAAAAGAGTACAGGATTATTCCAAAGAAATCCTCAAGATCATCCGTAGCAACACCTCTCCGGCAGTAATGGCGGCGAGACTTCAGGATTATCATGAGAACGACCTGGCAGATGTAATGCCGGAACTGACTGTACAGGAACGATACAAAATGTACCGTATTCTGGACACAGACATGCTTTCCGATATCTTTGAATACACAGATGAGGAGAATGCAGTAGAGTATCTGAATGAAATGGATGTAAAAAAAGCAGCAGCCATTTTATCCAGAATGGAAACAGATGCTCTGGCAGATGTATTAAATAAAATTGAGAAAACAAAGAAAAAAATACTGATCGACTTGTTAGAACCGGAGGTTCGCCGCGATGTGGAAATGATCGCATCCTTTGATGAGGACGAGATCGGAAGCCGCATGACTACAAATTTCATTGTGATCACAGACAAGCTGACAGTGAAACAGGCGATGAGCAGTCTGATCGAACAGGCAGCAAAGAACGACAATATTTCTACGATCTTCGTAGTAACAGACCAGCAGAAATTTTACGGAGCTATTGATCTGAAAGAACTGATCATTGCCAGACGGGATGATCTCCTTGAGAATCTGGTAGTGACTTCCTATCCTTATGTATACGCAGAAGAAAATATCGATGACTGTATCGAGGATCTGAAAGACTATTCCGAGGATTCCATTCCGGTTCTTGATAATGACAATCAGCTTCTTGGTGTAATCACATCCGCAAGCATCATTGATCTGGTTGATGATGAGATGGGTGATGACTATGCGAAGCTGGCCGGTCTGACTGCAGAGGAGGATTTGAAAGAGCCGCTGAAAGAGAGTATGAAGAAACGTATGCCGTGGCTTGTGATCCTGCTTGCACTTGGAATGGTTGTATCTTCTGTAGTAGGACTTTTTGAACAGGTAGTAACTTCACTTCCGATCATTATGTGTTTCCAGTCCCTGATCCTGGACATGGCAGGTAACGTAGGTACACAGTCTCTGGCCGTAACTATCCGTGTTCTGATGGATGAATCCCTGACAGGCAAACAGAAGCTGGAACTGGTTTTGAAAGAAATGCGGATTGGTTTATGCAACGGCAGCCTTTTGGGATTTTTCTCTTTTGTGCTGATCGGACTGTATATTTTCCTGTTTAAGGGAAAAACACTGATGTTTGCGTATGCAGTATCAGGATGTATCGGCGTATCCCTGCTTCTGGCAATGCTGATCTCCAGTGCAGTAGGAACCTGTATTCCGCTGTTCTTTAAGAAGATCAATATTGATCCTGCAGTAGCTTCCGGTCCACTGATCACTACCATCAACGACCTTGTGGCAGTAGTGACATATTACGGACTGAGCTGGGTACTTTTACTTGAAGTACTGCATATGGCGGGATAATTACGAAGAATATTAACTGAATATGGAGGATTTTATCCGCCTGCATGGAGTAGAAAAAATTTTCTGTTGATCAGGAATCTGGTATATGTTTTGAGCATATGCTGGGTTCCTTTTTGGTTGGGGAATTTTGGCTTTTTATAAAAAGCTCCAGAAAAATTAATATACTTGTGGTAAAAATACAGCAACTATTTCACAGTGCGAATTTCTGCGAAGATTGTAGACATGATTTGTCAGGAAAATGGAAAAATCAGGTGACAAAAACTTTTTGATAAGGTACAATAAAATATAGACTAAATGGATGACGAGATAAGGATAATTACCGGATGGATGAGGGTTGGAAGGAGAAATTACAGCGTTGATAAAGACATATTATGGAGAAGGTTTATTTGTCAATAAACAGGGTGTGACTTTTACTGAGGATATGGAATCTGAAATCCGCTCAATGCTTGGCGAGAACCATGGAGTAGGTGTCATGGGAGGATTTTATGATGAGGGTCTGCCAGTCTGTATGTTCAGCGAATTAATGGTAGATATGCTTGGATATGATTCAGCGGAAGAAATGAAACAGAAGACCAGGAGCAGACTGCTTCGGATGATCTCACCTTATCAGGGAAAATATTTTTCTGAGAAGGTATTTGCTGAGAAAACAGGTGCCGGAAATATGCACATGTTCAAGAAGAACGGTGATAAATTATGGGTTCGTTTTGTCAAGCGAAATTGTCAGCTTCCTGATGGAAAAGAGATGTGGATCATATCCGTCTGCAATATGGATGAAGTATTCCAGGCAGAGAAAGAAATCATTCATATCAATGAGAAACTGGGACTTGCAAATCTGGAACTGGAGCAGCAGAAGATGGAACTGCAGAGAGCCTATGCCCAGGCAAATCTGGCAAACAGATCCAAGTCAGAATTTCTGGCAAGAATGAGCCATGATATCCGCACGCCGATCAATGGAATCCTGGGGCTTCTGGAAATGTCGGACAGATATGCAGAGGATGTAGAACGTCTGAAAGAGAACCGTGAGAAAGAGAAAACAGCAGTGAAGCAGCTTCTTCTGCTGATCAATGATGTTCTGGATATGAGCAAACTTGAAAGTGGTGAGACACAGTTGACGGAGGAGCCGTTTAATGTGAATGAACTGGTAGAACACTGCATGAAAATTGTTTATGCTCAGGCAGAGGAATACCATATTCAGATAACGAACTGTACTCCGGAGGGACTGGAAGAACCTTATGTGGTGGGAAGCTATACACATGTAAGTCAGATCCTGACAAATATTCTTTCAAACGCAGTGAAATATAACAAGCGTGGCGGAAGCATTATGGTGGATACCAGAGAGATTTTCCGGGACAGTGAGAAGATTTCCATTCGTTTTACTATTGCAGATACAGGTATCGGAATGAGTGAAGAATTCCAGCAGAAAATGTTTGAGCCTTTTACTCAGGAGAATGAAGAGGTAAAAGGAAAGTATACAGGAACCGGTCTGGGGATGTCGATTGTGAAACGTCTGATCGATAAGATGAACGGCAGCATCGAAGTCTACAGCAAGAAAGACAGAGGAACCTCCTTTGCAGTTACGATTCCGTTTACGATTGACAGCAAACAGCAGGAAGAAGTACCCGAAGAGTCTGCTGAGCCTGCAGAAATTCATGGAAAGAAACTGCTTCTGGTAGAGGATAATGAGCTGAATCAGGAGATTGCACATTTCCTGCTGACAGAGGCCGGAGCAACCGTAGATATCGCATGGAACGGAAAAGAGGCCGTCGAAGCAGTCACCAAAGCAGAATCCGAAGGACAGCAGTATGACGCAGTTCTCATGGACATCATGATGCCGGTAATGAATGGCTACGAAGCCACAAAAGCCATCCGCAGTATGGAAAAAGAAAACTCCGACGATTCCCACATGCCGATCATTGCCATGACTGCCAACGCTTTCGTAGAAGACGCTGCCAGATGCCGCGAAGCCGGAATGGATGCTCACGTAGCAAAGCCGCTGGATATCAACCGTATCATAACAGTTATTGACAGGTATACAAGGTAAATGCAATAAAGTTTAACCAAATCAAGTAAGTCCCCTGCTTCAATTGCGAATATCCGCTTGACTAATCTGCTCAACATAAGGGTGGATTAACTATCTTGGATTTTAGATTTACAGATATGCCTGAAAGTAATAGAAGTTAATGTAAAATAGGTATTAGACATAAAAGAATAAATGAATAAATGAATAAAATAGTAGGTGTATAGAAAACACCTGCTATTTTTTCGGGCTATTTTCAGAAAATCATTAGCCGAAATGCAGCAGGTGAGCTGATTATCCATCTGAGTTAAAGAGGAGGACAAGCAATGAAGAAAAAATTAGCAGTGATCATGTGCATGGCGCTGGCTTTATGATAGTCTGGATGAATTTACAGAAGAAGTACTGAGAGCAAATCTATATCAGGCAGCGTCTGGCGTAGATCTGGTAGTATCCGGTCACACCCACGGCGGTCAGCTCTTCCCACTTATGAATATCGAAAACCTCACAGGTCTCGGTGGTGACGACAAAGTCTACGGCTACGAAAAAAGAGACAACACCAACTTCATCGTAACCTCCGGAATCTCCGACTGGGCCATTAAATTCAAGACAGGATGCAGATCAGAATATGTGTTGATCGATATCCAAGGAGAATAAATATGTAATTTAGTGTAAAAAATTAAACAAAATAAACATGATTTAATGTAAAAAATAAAGAAAAATATATTGATTTTTACATGAATAATTATTAAAATATAGTCAAAGATAAAATTACAGGGGCGAAAATTGTTTTCGTCCCTGTAATTTTAACCAAGTAAACTGCGAAGTAGATATTCGGCGTAGTGCGGCTTGGAGAAGCAGATCATTTATCTGTTTGACTAAGCGGAAAACTGTATATCTGAGGGAGGTCAAAGCAATGTACAGAAAAATCATGGACTTCTTGGAAAACTGGAAAGAAAGTAAACACCGAAAACCACTTATCCTGCAAGGGGCAAGACAGGTAGGAAAAACATATTCTGTTTTGGAATTTGGACGAAAATATTACGAGAATGTGGCATATTTTAACTTTGAAATGAATCCCAGACTGAATGAAACTTTTGAAGAAAACATCAGTCCGGATTATCTGATCCCTATTTTGTCACACATAGCAGGACAGACGATCATAAAAGAAAAGACATTGATCATATTTGATGAAATACAGCTTTGCGAACGAGCACTGACATCATTGAAATATTTTTGCGAAGATGCTCCTGATTATCACATTATTGTAGCAGGCAGTCTCCTTGGTGTAGCAGTTAACAGAACAAAATTTTCATTTCCTGTCGGTAAGGTAGATATGAAAACATTATATCCAATGGATTTAGAAGAATTTATGCTGGCAATGGGAGAAGAAACTCTGGTAAAACAGATCAGGAAAAGTTTTGAGACAGATACACCTCTGCCATCTGCGCTTCATGAATCTGCCATGCAGCTTTACAGAAAATATCTTGTTGTGGGTGGCATGCCGGAGTGTGTAATGAAATATACAGAGACCCAGGATTACATTCTCGTGCGCTATACCCAGGATACAATTCTTGCAAGTTATCTCAATGATATGAGCAAATATAACACTCAAAATGAGATTAAGAAAACAAGACTTACTTACGACAATATAACCGTCCAGCTTTCAAAGAAAAACACACGTTTTCAGTATAAACTGATAAAAAAAGGCGGACGCGCATCGGAATTTGAGAATGCTATTGAATGGCTATGCCTGTCTGGAATTGTGTCACAGGTATATCGGGTAGAACAGATTAAAAAGCCTCTTGAAAATTACCGTGATATTGATTCATTCAAGATTTATGTATCAGATATGGGACTTCTTTGCGCAAAAAAAGATCTGTCACCGGTAGACGTTCTCTATATGGTAGATGAGATTAATGATTTCAAGGGCGGTATGGCAGAGAACTATGTGAATGTACAGCTTGCTGTTAATGGATATCATACGTATTACTGGGAAACAGAGCGGGGAGCAGAGATTGATTTTATCATTCAAAGAGATGGAAAATTAATTCCAATAGAAGTAAAATCAGCAGATAACACCCGTGCGAAAAGTCTGCAGATTTATATGGAGGCTTTTAAACCGGAATATGCAATTAGATTGTCTGCAAAGAATTTTGGGTTTGAAGATAATAAGAAGATAGTTCCATTGTATGCGGCGTTTTGTATTTGATTTATTTCATGTAAAAATTAAAGAAGGGGGCTTATTTGAGTTTATTAAATTAGATAAGTTTTCGAAACACTTTTTCAGAGAAATTTTCTCCGGGAAAGTGTTTTTTCATTGGAACTTACTTCGTAATGTTTCTATTGCTATAACATAAAAAAATTTCGGGTAAAACTTTTTCAATTGTAACGAAGAAAATTGTAAAGAGTGCAGATAAAGCAGAAGCGGATTGGGTATATAATTATCCTTATGCAGCTTTAGAAGAGGCTCTTGCCAATGCTGTTTATCATCGAGGTTATGATATCAGAGAGCCAATCGAGGTAAGAGTCGAAAAGGATATGATTGAAATTATAAGTTTTCCGGGACCGGATCGATCAGTGACGCAAGAAGGATTAAAACGATATAAGGTTTCTAATCGTAGGTATAGAAATCGGCGTATTGGGGATTTCCTTAAGGAATTACATTTGACAGAGGGTAGAAATACTGGATTTGGCAAAATTCTGAGAGCTTTTGAAGAGAATGGTTCTCCAAAACCAGAGTTTGAAACGGATGAGGATCATAGCTATTTTATTTCAAGATTATTTGTGCATGAAGCATTTTTGAAAGAGAAAGAATCAAAGAATAATCAGAAGGGAGCCGAAAAGGAGCCGAAAAAAGGAGCCGAAAGGAAGCTGGATATATTGCGGCGATTGGAAGAAAATCCAGAGATAACTCAGGTAAAACTTATGGAGGAATTTGACTTATCGAGAAAGCAGATTCAGAAGATTATAAAGGATTTGCGTGAGGAGGGATTAGTTGAAAGGCAGGACTCCAATAGGAGTGGAAGATGGATTGTAAAGAAATGATAGGTAACATTCTATCTGAATCAAGTCTGATTAGTCGGTTCAAATAAAGCAATTGCTTTGAGATGAATAAAAAACAGTGGCTGCATTTTGACTAAAAAATAAAAAGACCAGTACATCCAGAAGAAAAATAAATTCTGAATATACTGGTCTTTCTGATTATCTTATGCAGCCGCTTTCGCCTGTTTCTGTTTCTTAAATGTCTGCACACCCTCAGCCACAAGGAAGAGTGCCAGAATAGCCATAGCTGCCGCAAAGATCAGCTGGAACCAGTCGCCCCACAGAGCCTGTCCTGCACTGATCATCACGATCTTATTCTTTACAGTGATCAGCAGACTGCAGAGTGTTGCAGCAAGCATAAATACCATCGGCACATAGAACATCTTATTGTTTTTACCAGCCTGTCCGAGCCATGCACATACAGCCATAAGAGCGATACCTGCCAGAAGCTGATTGGCAGCACCGAACAGTCCCCAGATCTGGCTTAATGACAGACCACCAAGGATACATCCGACAACAACAAGGAAAGTAGTACCTACCAACGGATGAGCCAGGAACTTACGAACTCCGTCAGCATCTTTCCATGATTTCTCATCCTCTTTCAGGAAAAGTTCTGAGAACAGAAAACGTCCCAGACGTGTTCCTGTATCCAGAGAAGTCAGTGCAAATACGGATACAGCCAGAGTTAAAAGTGCATAAATTGTATTGTAAGCAGAAGAACCCTCATCAGAGAACATCGTTGCAATACCAGCTGCAAATGCTGCCGGAGGACCACCGAAAGCTCCTCCTGTATACTTATCAAATACCATACCAACAGCAATCAGAGCAACAATACCAAGTGCAGACTCAATTAACATAGAACCGTAAGCAATCGGTTTTGCATTCTTTTCATTATCCAGCTGTTTGGAAGAAGTACCTGTAGCGATCAGACTATGGAATCCTGAACATGCACCGCAGGCAACAGTGATAAACAGCGCCGGGAACAGAGTTCCGATAGAAGTATTCCATCCTGTAAATGCCGGAATATTAAAGGTTGCACGTCCTGTAAATCCGCATACAAAAATACCAAGAAGTGCAAGGATCATCATACCGTAAAGCAGGAAACTGGAAAGGTAATCACGCGGCTGTAGCAGAATCCATACAGGAACCAGAGAAGCAACTGCGATATACACACCTATAAACACGATCCACTCTGTACGAGTCATAACAAAACCAAAGTTCAAACCAACGATAACGATGGCAACGATACCGATAATACCGCCAATTGTTGCCGGAAGTGTACCAGCACCAAGACGATTTGTTATGTATCCGTAGATAACTGCCAGTACAATAAATAATAAAGAAATCATAGCAGTTGTCTGATTTCCGGATGGAGAAGCAGTTACTCCAAATCCGCTCTCACTCATAAAAGTACCTGCAACAACGTTAACGAAAGAAGCAATTACCAGAATGAGAACCAGAAGTGCAAAGATAGTAAAGAGTCTCTGAGCTCTGCGTCCCATAGAATCACGGATGATCTCACCGACAGATTTACCTTTATGACGGATAGATGCAAATAAAGAACCGAAGTCCTGAAGTCCACCGAAGAAGATACCTCCGATGATACACCACAGAAATACCGGAACCCATCCAAATACTGCCGCCTGGATCGGTCCGTTGATCGGGCCGGCACCTGCGATGGATGAGAAATGATGTCCCATAAGGACTGCCGGTTTTGCTGCAACATAATCAACACCATCTTCCATTTCTACAGCCGGTGTTGACTTTTTCGGATCAATGCCCCATTGTTTTGCAAGCCATGAGCCGTAGCCTACATAACCGATCAGGAGCAGAATGATCGCTGCTACAATAATCAATATAGCTGTCATATTATTTTTCTCCTTTTCCCTGTGAAAAATAGTTACTGTTCACTCCGTTCTCAGTAACACGCTTCGCGATGCACAGAATTTATGCTAATCGCATAAATTCGCGCTGTATGTCTCGGGATTTTGGCATATTTATGCCAAAACACCTCGCGGGATAGTGGCATGTGAATAGTAACATAAAATAGACCTATACGAAATTTATCCCATTATTTTGCCAAAGAGTTTCTTCATGGAACGTCCCTGTGCATTGCAGAGCTGATTTCCATTGGAGAGATCAACGACAAGCAGGCGGTAATGACTGAAACCGTGGAGACTCATGCGGTAACTTTTATAATGCTTCAGTTTCGGCACGGCCTTTGCGGCAGCTTCAGCTACGGAAGAAGCGAGAATGATCAGCGAAATATCGGTATTCCGGTGATTAGAGTGCGGATGCACGTGGGAAATACCTCTTTCCCAGGCAACAGCGTCTAACTGTTCCAGAAGTGCACGGTCCAGATTATCTACAGAAGCGAAAAATACATATTCATTAGATTCTGCCTCCCCAATCCGGGCACTCTTTACCAGAAAATAGGCATCATTATGAGAGTGAAAAACAGCCTCTGCCACGAACGGCTCTTCCGGGCAGTCACGGTTCACATCATAATAAGCTGCATAAGAACGCAGTGTCTTTTCAAGTAATTCCTCTCTGGTCATAAAACAATCTCCTCATTCATAGTCTGCTTAAACAGCAAGGCAGATTATAAATATCCGCCTGACTTATTCACCTGTAAATGGCTTGGAATTTTTATAAGTCTGCTGATTTAAAATGATAGCACATTAAAGTGAAAAATACAAGAAATGAGAAAAAGTTATCAAGATAAAAAAGCCTTTATTTTTAATTATTGATGAACACAAGAATTACTTATAGATGAAATCAATAAAAAACAGGGATTTATTTGCACAATGAATTTCAAATTTCGATAATATCTGAGTATAATAAAATTATTGGTGATAGCTCAAATATTTTAACCGAATTAGATAAGTCCGTTGTTTCAATTGCGAATATTCGCTTGACATATTTTAATGTCACAAAAAAGATTTTTAATAAATTCGTCACATATTGACATATTTTCTCAGAACCGCTATAATTCATTTCATACTATATTGATAGGAATAAACAAAAAGGAGAAGCGCAAATGGCAGACGATATCAGACACGAACACCATAACTCAGAGGGACATCAGGAAACAACAATTATGGAGCATCATCATCGGGCAATTATCGGTTTTGATAAAACGGAATCCCGAAAGTATTAGTACCGGCAGATTCTCATACCCACACTCATGTCGACGAGAATGGAAATGTAACAGAGCATACTCACGAGGATAGTGTAACCGCCGACTATATGCAGGCAGTAGCCGCATACAGAAAAACTTTCCCGTCCAAACAGGATGTGATTGATAACACTCCTGACCCTGCAGTAAAAGAAATGATCTTAAGAGCAGAACAGCTCAATACAGAGAAATCTGCTGCCAACGCAACCAGATCGCCACATTTTACATCAACAAAAAATGACGGTTTTTTTGCAACAAAGAATGTCAGAATCCTAATAACCGATGACAACGAGATCAACCGCGAAGTACTCAAAGCAATTCTTGAACCATTTGTATTCACTATAGATGAAGCAGAAAACGGCGAAAAAGCAGTACAGATGGCCTCAACAGTCCCTTATGATTTGATTTTCATGGACAGCCATATGCCGGTAATGAACGGAAAAGAAGCAACAAGGAAAATCCGTGAAACAGAATCCTGTATCAACTGCCATACCCCGATCATAGCCATCACAGCAGATGCAATCACCGGAGTTCGGGAAGAACTTCTGGCCGCCGGAATGGACGATTACATCGTCAAACCAATCGACACAGAACAATTATGCTCAGTGATCAGAAAATATTTGCCAGATGACAAAATCCTGAAATAATCAACACTTTTAACAGCTGCCTAATATAATTTGCAAAGGAGACACGGATATAATATGGAAGACAATAAACTATTTCAGATCAGTGATGTAGCAAAGATGTTCCACATCAGCGTAGGAAGCCTGCGCCACTACGAAAAAGCCGGTCTCCTGAAACCGGAATACACAGACAGTGAAACCGGCTACCGCTACTATAGCATCCGCCAATTTGAGGTCCTGAACACAATCCGTTATCTCCGGGTTCTGGATATGCCACTAAACGAGATAGGCGAATTTCTGAAAAACCGTGACATTGATATCATAGAAGAAAAACTTCTCAGACAAAAAGAAATGGTAGCTGCCAAATTACAGGAACTCGAAACCATCGAACGAAAAATCGACCACCGTCTCCAGCACCTCCGCGATGCCCGAAACGCAGAACTAAACGTGATCCATCTGAAAAAAATCCCGCCATATCGGATCGTATGGCTCAAAGATTCCCTGCGTCCGAAATCCTATCTGGATATGGAATATGCTATCCGCCGCCTTGAAGAAAACCAGCCCCAGTCTCTCGTATTTCTGGGAAAAGTCGGCGTCGGCATTTCAAAAGAAAACCTCCAGTCCGATCACTTCGACCAATACGACCTGGTATTTCTTATCCTGGATGAAGAAGACACCTATTACGGCGAAATAGAACAACATCCCGAAGAACTCTGCGTCTCAATCTGCTTTCGCGGCAGCCACAACGAAGCAGATGCGTATTACAGAAAACTGACAGGCTATATCAGTGAACGCAAGATGCAGATTACCGGCGCATCCCGCGAGATTACAATGATTGACAATGGAATCACCGATGATCCCGACAAATTTGTCACAGAAATCCATATTCCTGTTAAATATGAGGAACCAATCCAAGCTTTATGATCATAACTTGTAAAAAGAAAAGATTGTAAATTGCGAGTGCTTAGGATAAACTCGAATGAATGCGAATATACGTTTAACTTAAACTAAGTAAGGCATTTGCTTTGATTGTAGAAAAATTTTATATGATTCTGTATATTTTATTCTGTACCACAGCTTCAAATCTTTGTATAATAAAGACATCAATTATACGAACGGAGGTCATTAACTTATGGGACAGAATAACACAGCAGACAAATGGTGGAAGAAGATCGTAGTATACCAGATTTACCCAAAGAGCTTCCAGGACAGCAACGGTGACGGAATCGGAGATATCAACGGTATCATCAGCCGCCTGGACTATCTGAAAGACCTGGGAATCGGCGCAGTCTGGTTATCACCGGTCTTCAAATCCCCGCAGGATGACAACGGCTACGATATTTCAGACTACACAGACATTGATCCAATGTTTGGATGCCTCGATGACATGCAGCGTCTTATCGAAGAGGGAAAGAAACGAGGCATCTACATGATCATGGACCTTGTCCTGAATCATTCTTCCGATGAACACAAATGGTTCATAGAAGCAAAGAAGAGCAAAGACAATCCATACCACGACTACTATGTATGGCGAGACGGCGTAGAGGGAGTTCTGCCGAATGATATGAAAGCATCTTTCGGAGGCTCTGCATGGGAATGGGTTCCTGAACTTGGACAATATTACTTCCACCAGTTCTCAGTGAAACAGCCAGACCTGAACTGGGATAACCCGAAAGTCAGACAGGAACTATTTGACATGATCTACGGATGGATGGAAAAAGGCGTAGGTGGATTCCGTCTGGACGTAATCGACCAGATCGCAAAAGAACCGGATCAGAAAATCACAGCCAACGGCCCGATGCTCCACGACTATATCCGTGAAATGAGCAAAGCCACATTCCAGAAAGGTGACCTGATCACAGTAGGCGAAACATGGGGAGCAACTACCGAACTTGCCAAACTCTACAGCAATCCGGACGGCAGTGAATTCTCCATGGTATTCCAGTTCGAACACATTCTCCTCGACCAGCAGGAGGGAAAAGAAAAATGGGACCTTGCACCATTCCCATTCATGAAGTTCAAACAGATCATCAAAAAATGGCAGAAAGAACTCTACAAATGCGGATGGAACAGCCTCTTCTGGAACAACCACGATCTCCCAAGAATCGTCTCCCGCTGGGGCAATGACAAAGAATACCGTGTAGAGTCTGCCAAAATGCTTGCAACACTTCTCCACGGTTTACAGGGAACCCCATACGTTTACCAGGGCGAAGAACTCGGAATGACAAATGTAAAATTTGACATCGAAGACTACAAAGATATCGAAACCCTGAACTTATACAAAGAACGTCTGGAAAAAGGATATGCAAAAGAAGACATCATGGAATCCATCTATGTAAAAGGCCGCGACAATGCCAGAACCCCAATGCAGTGGGATGACACAGAAAATGCAGGCTTCACAACAGGCACTCCATGGATCAAAGTAAATCCAAACTACAAAACCATCAACGCCAAATCCCAGACCAGTGATGAGAATTCCATTTTCACCTATTACAAGAACCTGATCGCATTCCGAAAAGAATACCCGGTATTCGTAGACGGAGACTTCGAAATGCTCCTAGAAGAAAATGAACACCTCTTCGCCTACAAACGAACCACAGAAGATGCAAAACTCTATGTATTCTGCAACTTCTACGGCGAAACAGAAACCTGCGACATGCTGAAAGAAATGAAAGACAAGAAACTTCTGATCAGCAACTATGCAGAAAGAGAATCCAACATCTTAAAACCTTACGAGGCAAGAATGTACATAGAATGCTAAGGACTTGATTTAATGAGCCTGCCGGAAAAGCAACGGCAGGCTTATTTTCAAAGATTGTATATGAAAATCGATAGGAGATTTTGATTATGATGTATGATCATGCCGTGCTTGGAGAAGCTTTGGATCTTTGCAGAGATGCAGCAACCTGATTTGTGGAAGAAAAGGAAAGATTGGAAAAGAGTAAAAAAGTAAATAAAGAAATTGGGGAGAGAGATTTGCCAGATAAAATTAAAAGGAAATCAGGAGAATAACCATGGAATACATAGACATCGTAGACGAACAAGGAATCCCAACTGGCGAAACAATCGAGCGTTCCATCGCCCATTCGAAAGGAATCCGTCACAGAACTGCCCATATCTGGATCGTGCGAAAAATAAATAACAGATATCAGGTACTTATGCAGAAACGCGCCATGAATAAAGAATCATTCCCGGGAATGTTTGACACCTCATCAGCAGGCCACATTCAGGCCGGTGATGAGCCGCTGGAGTCAGCACTTCGCGAACTGCACGAAGAACTGGGAATTCAGGCGCAGCCCCAGGAACTGGAATTTGCCGGAAACTTCCGCATAGCATACGAAAAAGAATTTCACGGGAAAATGTTCCGCGATAATGAGATCGCTTTCGTATACATTTACAGCCAGCCTGTAGACGAAACAAAACTCATCCTGCAGAAAGAAGAACTGGAAACAGTAGAGTGGTTTGACCTTGAAGAAACATATGCAAGCTGTAAAAACCACGATCCGAAATTCTGCGCCCCAACAGGAGGAATGGAAGTCATCATGAGAAAACTGAGAGGAGCGACCGAAGAATGAGATTAAAAAATGTTCTGATCGTCGTAAAAGACATTGAGAAATCCTGCAAATTTTATCATGACCTGTTCGATCTTGACGTAGTTGTTAATAATGACGGCAACATGATCCTCACCGAGGGCCTGGTCTTACAGGACGAAACAATCTGGAAAAAATTCCTGGGAAAAGACGTGATCCCTGAAAATAATTCCTGCGAACTATACTTCGAGGAACATAACATAGAAGCATTTGCCGAAAAACTGGAAAAATTCTATCCGGAAACCAGATATGTAAACAAACTTCTCACCCATGAGTGGGGACAAAAAGCAATTCGATTCTATGATCCTGATGGAAATCTTATAGAAGTAAGAACGCCGATGTGATAAAGTTAGAATCGATTATATAGTAAGTAACACTATTAGAATAAAAATTTCTATATGTCAGAAGGCATAATTGACAACAAGGTTAGCATGTGCTAACATAACAACTGTTATGGAAGATGAGCGCAGAAAACAAACTGAACAAAAATTAATAAAATCCGGCAAAGAAGAATTCCTGAAAAAAGGCTACGCCAAAGCCAATCTCCGGGATATCTGTAAAAACGCAGGGGTCACGACCGGTGCATTTTACTTTTCATTTGAAAACAAAGGAGCATTGCTCTCAGCAATTTTAGCCCCGGTGATCACAGACTATGAAAAAATGTGCAGTACATTTGCACGAAGAGAAGAAGATGATCCGAATACTGCAGATGACAACGAACGGCAGATGATGGAATATCTGTCTGAGCATCGCACAGAAGCAATCATTCTGATGGAAAAATCAGCAGGCAGCCGATATGAGAAATTCCGGCCTCAGATCAGTCAGCAGATGCAGGCAGCATTTACCAGTTACTTCACTAAATTTATGGGCAGCACTCCTGATGCAGAACTTATCAGGATTTTTTTCAAAACTATTTACAGCATGGCACAGAACAGAGATACATTTATCGAAGAAGTTTTTGAGAAAAATATAGATATGATATTCGAATGCATATACAACTACGTTGCCATACAGGACAGAAATTAAAAGTTTGTTTTCATAGCAAAGCAACAACAAACAAAACAAGGACTTCGGTCAACTGAGTATATAGTTTATTGATTTACAAAAGGGGATTGATTTATATGATAACCAAAATAAGGAATAAAGAAAAATATTGAAAAAAGCTTGAAAATTATTTAAAAATTTTGTATAATACTTCGCAAATAGGGAGCTCAAATAGATGGGCTGAGAGTAGACTTGATTAGTCTTGACCTGGAACCTGATTTGGATAATGCCAACGTAGGGAAATAGGAAATACATGTCGTGAATGAATAGACTTGTGTATCGTGCTCTCTGTTTTTTATGTGAACTGGGGGCACCACTTTTCACAGAGCATTTCAGGCGCCGGACAACAGGAAAAGTATGTTGTTCGGCGCCTTTTTGTATACTTTCAGGGTGTTAGAAAGGAGTATATCCATGGTAAAGATTAACGGCGAGGCAAAAGAAATTGCCGGAAAAAATCTGCTGGAGTATCTGATAGAAAACGGATTTAATCCAGATCATCTGGTGGTAGAACGTAATTTAGAGATCATTCAGAAAGAGCAGTTTGGAAGCGTGACAATTCAGGATGAAGATGTGATCGAAGTCCTGCGATTTGTCGGAGGAGGTTGAAATTATTTTAATTGAACTAAGCAGTTATTCGGTTATGAGCAAGTAGCGAAACGGATGGTTTATCCGCTTGACAAGAAAATCTGGTTTATGTATTGCAAGATTTTCGAAAGAAAAACAGGAAAAATTATAAAATATCAGAGCAGCGGACTTAGGTTTTGGAAGAATGGTTTCCAACTTATGGTTGTCATGCTTATGGAATATGACTAAAAAAGAGGAGAACACAATGGAAGATAAATTTGTATTAGGCGGAAAAGAATTTAAGAGTCGATTTATTCTGGGGTCAGGAAAATATAATCTGAATCTGATCAAGGCAGCAGTTGAACAGGGGGGTGCAGAGATCATCACCCTTGCACTTCGACGTGCAAATACTCAGGAAAAGGATAATATCCTGGATTTCATCCCGAAAGGAGTCACACTTCTTCCAAATACATCCGGTGCGAGAAATGCCGAAGAAGCTGTCAGAATCGCAAGGCTGAGCAGAGCCATGGGATGCGGAGATTTTGTAAAAATAGAAATTATGCGTGATGCAAAATATCTTTTTCCGGATAATTATGAGACAGTCAAAGCAACAGAAATTCTGGCAAAGGAAGGCTTCGTTGTGTTGCCATATATGAATCCGGATCTGAATGTGGCAAGAGATCTTCAGAATGCCGGAGCAGCAGCGGTTATGCCATTGGCTGCACCGATCGGAAGCAATAAAGGACTGGCAACAAAAGCCATGATTCAGGTACTGATCGATGAGATTGACCTGCCGATCATTGTAGACGCAGGAATCGGAAAACCATCACAGGCATGCGAAGCTATGGAAATGGGAGCAGCAGCAATCATGGCAAATACAGCAATCGCCACAGCTGGAGATGTACCGGAAATGGCAGCAGCATTTAAACTGGCCATCGAAGCAGGTCGAAAAGCTTACCTTACTGGAATGGGAAGAGTACTTGCCAGAGGTGGAAGTGCATCTGACCCGCTGACTGGATTTTTACGTTAAGGGGGAAGCTGAAATCATGAATGAGGAAAATCAGGTATATTTTGTAGACAGTGATAAACTCCCACCGGCAGCACTGGAGAGAAAGCACCGTCTGGAACAGGACCCGTCTTTTCGTACCAACCATATGGAGTATATGGAGGGGATGCAGGTCATTGAATCAGATATCAAAGATAAAGTACTTCGGGCAATGGATGAGTACGATTACGATGCATATACAGCGAATGATGTAGAACGTGCACTTTCTCATGAATCCTGCTCCATCGAGGATTTTAAAGCACTTTTATCTCCGGCAGCAGCACCGTATCTTGAGCAGATGGCAAGAAAAGCAGAAGAGATTACCAGAAATCATTTTGGAAATACCGTTTATATTTTTACGCCGTTATACATTGCAAATTACTGTCAGAATTACTGCATCTACTGCGGATTCAACTGCTATAATAACATCCGACGGAAGAAGCTGACATTTGAAGAAATTGAACATGAAATGCAGGTCATTGCCAGAACAGGAATGGAAGAAATCCTGATATTGACTGGTGAAAGCCGAGCATATTCTGATGTGAAATACATCGGAGAAGCAGTAAAAATTGCCAAAAAATATTTCAAAAATATCGGTATCGAGATTTATCCGGTAAATGTGGATGAGTACCAATATCTCCATGAATGCGGTGTGGATTATGTAACAGTTTTTCAGGAGACTTATCATACTGACAAATATGAAACTCTTCATCTTATGGGGCATAAACGTGTCTGGCCATACCGTTTTGATTCACAGGAACGTGCATTAATGGGAGGTATGAGAGGCGCCGGATTTTCAGCACTTCTTGGCCTTGACGATTTCCGAAAAGATGCGCTGGCTACTGCACTTCATGTGTACTATATTAACCGTAAATATCCACATGCAGAGTTATCTTTGAGCTGTCCGCGCTTACGACCGATCGTGAATAATGACAAGATCAATCCGCGTGATGTGGGAGAAAAAGAACTCTGTCAGGTATTATGTGCATACCGTATATTCCTGCCATTTGCGGGAATTACCGTGTCCAGTCGTGAGAGTGCTGAGTTCCGAAATGGAATCACAAAGATTTGTGCAACCAAGGTTTCGGCAGGTGTGTCCACTGGAATTGGCGACCATGAAGAAAAATATGAAGGCAAAGAAGATGCGGATGTTGGAGATGAGCAGTTTGAGATCAACGATGACCGTTCTTTTAGTAAAATGTATGATGATATGGAGCAGGGCGGTTTGCAGCCGGTTCTGAATGATTATATTTATGTGTAAAGAATATGAACATACCATTGCGATCACGAATCGTAAATTGGTACAGGGAGATTTTCTTGAGCAGATGCAAAACGTAATCCATCTGCATCCGCATGCAGTAATTTTGAGAGAGAAAGATCTTCCGGATGAAGAGTATGAAATACTGGCAGGAAAAATTCTGGGAATGTGCAGGGAAAGTGGCGTACGCTGCTTTCTACATTCTAGAATTTCAGTGGCGAACAGATTAGGATGCAGACAGATTCACATATCTATTCCGGTACTTATGGCTATGAGTGAAAAAGAGCGTAGTCAGCTTAGAAAAGATTTCCAGGAGGTCAGTGTTTCCTGTCATAGTATGGAAGATATGAACGCTGCTGTAGAAAACGGAGCTACACAGATTATTCTCGGGACAATTTTTGAAACAGAATGTAAAAAAGGACTGAAAGGAAAAGGCCTGGGATTTGTTACAGAAATCTGCAAGGTCTGTCCAGTGCCGGTGTATGCAATTGGGGGAATTAACCTGGAACGCCTGCCGCAGGTAATGGAAGCGGGTGCGGCAGGCGGGTGTATGATGTCTGGTTTTATGCGGATTTATAGCAATCCTCTAAAATAATGCATCTTAATCCAGCTCATCAGAGCGTGAAATCCTGCGTCAGATATCTTTGCCGTGCGTCAGCACGCCTGCAGATATCTTCCTTGTCTTTCGCATTCTGCTGAACTGTCTTAAATGCATTATTTACGAGGCTTGCTATAGATACACGTATCCTATTTATTTGGAATGAAAGAATTGCAATTATGTGTCGTCGATGAGAATATATGTAAAAGTATATGATAAATTTAATTAAATCAAAAAAGTCTCCTGTTTAATTGTGAGTAGCAATAAGCGGGAGACTTTTGTCATATAGCTATTATTTTCGTGCAACAAGATGTGCCCGGAATCCTTTCTGTTTTTCCATAGTCAGCACTGTAAAACCGGCCTTTTCTGCCATTGCAACGAATTCTGTAGCTTTATGTATCTTCACATCACCATGTCCGAATAGATTAGCCAGCGGCATTTCCAAATGGTTCATCAACCAGATTACAAAATCCGAAGAGGTATAGTCACGCAGAATCAGACGCCCGCTCTTTCGCAGAACACGATATGCACTATTGAAAAAGTCCTGCGGATTAGGATAGTGGTGGAAGCTGTTTGAGCAGATGACTGCATCAAAAGATTCCTCTGCAAAAGGCAGATTCTCACTGTCTCCAACAAGAAATTCCGTGTTGGAAAGTTTCTTTGCCTGAGCAACATTGATCATCTCAGGAGTGAGGTCAAGACCAACATAGTGTTTCTCGGGATACTTTTCATGAAGCAGTTGGATCATTGGACCAGTTCCACATCCACAGTCCAGAACATCATGAAAAGATTCCTTTTCCAGTTCTGACAGGATTGGCGGATAGTCATCCTTACACATTTCATAAATACCGGCATGTCCGCTGTCATAGACTTTGGCTGCTTGAGTGAATTCTTTGATAGAGAGCTGTTTATATTTTTCTGGTGTCATACAATCTTCTCCTTAAAAATCTAACGGATATGATTATCCGCGTTGATATTTGCTCCTAACTCAATAATTGCTTTGCAGATATTGGGTTAAACTAAATAGTTAGATTCTTCTAACTAACATTATCATATATTTTCGAAAAAGTCAAAAAGGAATAATACTAAAGCAGAATTAGAAAATAGAATTGGCTTTCAGAGAGCAAAATGTTATAATTTTTTCTAGCGAAAATGTTGAGGGGAGAATATTATGAAATTAGATGTTTTAGGACTGCTGGGTGCCTGCTCTTATGCCTTGGACTGTGTAGAAGCAGAGCTGGTTCATGTGACAGATAAGCATGCCAAACGAGTAGCATATATGAGTGTCTGCGTAGCAGAACAGATGGGAATTCAGGGAGAAAGTCTGCAGGATCTGACGGCCTGTGCCTTATTGCATGATAATGCATTGACACAATATATTCAGGAAGAATTACATAGTGATACTACGGATATTTCAAAGTTGGAAGAACCACTGCAACTTGGGTTACATTGCTCTTTGGGCGAACGCAATATACAGGATCTTCCGTTTCAGACAGATGTAAGGAATGTCATTCTGTACCATCATGAAAACGCAGACGGAAGCGGACCTTTTGGGAAGAAGTGGACAGAAATACCGCTGTTTGCCCGGATTATTCATTTATGTGATCTGCTTGATCTGACCTGCTGCACAGGTACACTTACTTCTGATACCTGGAAGAAAGTAAAGGATTTTCTTCAGGCTGTGAACGGTTCTGTTGTGGATGAAGTGTGTATAGAAGCGTTTCTTCAGGTCTTTTCCGAGGAGAATTTTTTGCTTCTTGGAGGAGATGATCTTGAGAATTGTCTGTGGAGCAAAGTGCCGCGTATAAAACAGAATCTTAGTTTCGAACAGATTAAATTACTGGCGAAATTTTTTGCCTGGATCGTAGATTATAAATCTCCATTTACAAGCACCCATTCAATAGGAGTTGCTGAAGATGCAGAGAAACTGTTCCGTTTTATGGGCTTTGACGAAGAAACTTCACAGAAAATGTATCTGGCAGGAGCTCTCCATGATATTGGAAAAGTTGCCATAGGCAATGAAATCATTGAGAAACCTGGTCGTCTGACAGAAGATGAATTTGCGGTAATGAAACATCATGCGGCATATACTTATTATATTCTCAACGAAATTGATGACTTTGATGAAATGCGGGACTGGGCAGCTTTTCATCATGAGCGGCTGGATGGAACTGGCTATCCATTTGGGAAAAAAGCAGAGGAATTGAATACACAGGAACGTATTATGGCATGCGTAGATATTTACCAGGCACTGACAGAAAGCCGCCCTTATAAGAAAGGAATGTCCTATAAAAAAGCCTGTGAGATTCTGGAGGATATGGCAGGAAAAGGATGGCTTGATACAGAAATCACTGTGCAGGTTGATGCCTGTTTCGGCAGTATGGAAAATAGAAATTCAAAAGAGGAGAATTAAAAAGATGAAGATAAAAACAGTTGCAGTTCTTGGTGCAGGAGCAGTTGGTTCTTATGTGATATGGGGACTTTCCAGACGGGAAGATATCAGACTGGGAGTTATTGCAGAGGGTGAACGTGCAGAACGAATGAAAAAAGGCTGCGTGATTAATGGTGTGACCTACCATCCTGAAGTATGGACACCACAGGAAGCTAGAGGAACAGACCTGCTGATCGTTGCTTTGAAATATGGAGCGCTTCCAGGCGCAATGGACAGTATCCGCACGATTACAGGAGAGAACACTACAGTTATGAGCCTTATGAACGGCGTAGACAGCGAAGAACTGATTTCTGCTGAAATCGGAAGTGTACACGTTCTGCATTCACTGATAAAAGTAGCTTCTCATAAAGAGGGAAACGGATACTGCTTTAATCCGGAAACTACGATCGGAATTATCTTTGGAGAACTTTCTGCTCCATATCAGAGTGAACGTGTACAGGCAATAGAGGAGCTTTTCAAAGATACAGGACTGCATTACCGCTCTACGGAACATATCAGAGAAGAAATGTGGAGTAAATTCCGGCTGAATGTCTGCAATAATCTGCCGCAGGCAGTTCTTGGCGCAGGAGTAGGATGTTATCAGGACAGTGTTCATATGAAACATATCAGCAACGGACTTAGACAAGAACTGGAGGCTATTGCAGCAGCAAAAGGAATTGATATAAGCAAAGCGGACGCATCCTCCAGTCACGGAAGCGCGGTTCCGCCATCAGCTAGATATTCTACGCTGCAGGATCTGGATGCAGGACGTCATACAGAGATTGATATGTTCTCAGGTGTGCTGATCCGCATGGGAAAAGAACTGGGAATCCTGACACCATATAATGAATATACTTACCACATTATAAAAGCCATAGAAGAAAAAAATGATGGAAAATTTGACTATAGTAAAGACGATGGAGAAGTGACCTGCGCAAAATAGAAAATAGGATAAGTCCTTTATTAAAATTGTAATGCGACAAGATACCTCTGAAGCAGACAGGTTAATATAAAAATCTGTTACTTTGGAGGTGCTTTTTTGCTCTTTTTTTCTGTAATATGTAGGATTTTCAGTTTGGATAGATATAAAGAATGAGGTTCTGTAACATCATAAAGATGTAGTTGTATAATACGTGCAAATATGTGTTAAATAGAACTTGACGCACGTGCAAACACGTGCTAATATAAAGGCGAAAAGGAGGAGATTAATGAAGGTTTCGGAATTAATAAAGCTGCTGAAAAAGAATAAATGTAAATTTGTAGAGCATGGAAAAGAACATGACAAATGGTTTTGCGGAAAAACTGGGAAAAGTATTATGATTCCAAGACATGGAAGCAAGGAAATTCCCACAGGTACAGTAAATAGAATATTGAATGATGCGGGGATTAAATAAATTCACGTGTCATAAAATATATTATATAGATAATACATATGATAAACATCAGAACACAAAAAGAGATGAGAAAATAAGAGGAGGAATATTATGGCTAGATACGCATATCCTGCAGTTTTTACACCGGAAGAGAATGGTCAATTTTCAGTCAATTTTCCAGATTTAGAAAGTTGCTATACATGTGGCGATGATATGAAAGATGCATTGATAATGGCAGAAGATGTATTAGCATTTACCTTATATGATTATGAAAGAACTGGGAAGGAAATACCACAACCATCAATAGCCGCTAATATAGAATTAGAGAAAAATGAATTTATTAATTTTGTTGCATGTGATACGATGGAATATCGAAAATTGCATAACAATAAATCTGTAAAGAAAACGCTTACAATTCCAGAATGGTTAAACGAATCGGCAATTGCTATGGGATTAAACTTCTCACAAGTATTGCAGGATGCATTGTTGGAAAAAATAGGAAACAGATAATTATGTAGAGATTTACTTACATTTGCATTTGGGGTGAGTAAGTATTCAAAGGATGAAATTTTCTTTATAAATTTCGAGGGAAAATATGATATATACTTGTATATACAAATCAAAATTAGGCAATATTTTATTGGCTGCTGATGAAATCGGACTTACAGGTCTGTGGTTTGAGGGACAGAAATATTTTGCCAATACACTTCCTGAGGAACACATTTCACAGGAAACTCCAATTTTAACAGATGCAAAAAAATGGCTGGATGTATATTTTTCAGGAGAAGAGCCGAAATTTACGCCTGCACTTCATCCAACTGGTTCTACATTCAGACAGGCAGTATGGCAGATCCTATTACAGATACCTTATGGCCAGACGATCACATATGGAGAAATTGCCAGACAAATGTCTGAAATACAGAATACTCCCCATATGTCCGCGCAGGCAGTAGGCGGTGCAGTGGGACATAACGAGATTTCCATTATCATTCCCTGTCACCGTGTAGTCGGCACAAATGGCAGTCTGACAGGATATGCCGGAGGAATTGATAAAAAAATTGCACTGCTTAAACTGGAACATACAGATATGAGTTATTTATTTGTTCCAAAGAAATGAACTGCACTCTAAAAAGATATTTTATGAATGGGATATTTCCTGATAAATACAGGAGATATTCCATTTTTTGTAATTTAGTACAGTGAATTTTATAATATTTTGTGAGTAAATAAATTGGATTTCTATAGACATAATGCTATAATTTGGTTAGAGAAAACTAACGATAAATGATTAGGGTACGGAGATATTTGTTAGGAATAATTTTCAGGAGGGATAGCAGTATGAGCAGATTGGGGAATAAAATACAGGAAAAGTTTATGGCAATGAAGTTCCGTGGAAAGGAAATATTCAAACCACTGAATACAGGCAGAATTGACGAACACGTAAGCTGCGTCAGAGAATATGTGGCAAATATTTTCTTTTACACAAAAAACGGAAAGACGATCATGATTGATGCCGGATATAATTATGAACGTTTGGGAGAAAAGATGAAATGGCTGGGTCTGGACCCGAAAAGTATTGATACGATCCTGATCACACATTTCAAAAATTTCTGCCAAAGTGAGTTGCTTATATGTTATCATGTAGGTATATCTCCTTTAGGTGGATTGGTTGATAGTTTCTCGACAACTCTATTTTACCATAAACCTTGAGGAGATATTTTATTTTTGATTTGTGTCAGCACATTTCTGCCGACAAAAGATTTCTACTATCCGGGCAGATTGTATGAGGGGATTCAGATTTATATTGACAGGAATTATGTGAAAGAGGCGGGGAAGGATTTCCTATTCGAACTGGGAGTAAATACAGAACAGATTGCAGAAGTATTTTGCGGAAAAGACGGTCTTTACCTGCACCGGATGAACGATTCTCTTCTGGAACTGGTGAGAGAAGTGTGGGAGATGAAAGAAGAACCTGAGTTTGGTATGCTACGATATTTTACAGTACGGCTTCTGCATGAACTGATGAAGATGCCTGGGGAGAGTGAAAATATGAACTGTTTTACCAGATCACAGATTGCGATTGTCAGAGACGCAGAAGCTATGATCATGCAGGACCTTTCCAAAAGAATCACAGCAAAAGAAATGGCAGACAGGTTTGGAATCAGTGAGAGCAGTTTCAAACTGTATGTGAAAGGGATTCTGGGCGACAGTTATCTTGCATATTTCAGAAAGAAACGGATGGAAAAAGCAGCAGAACTTCTGGAATCTACGAACCTGAAAGTAATTGAGATCGCAAATTCTGTCGGGTATGAGAATCAGGGGAAATTTGCAAAGGTGTTTGCAGAGACCTATGGGGTTTTACCGTTGGAGTATAGGCGGTTGTC
This sequence comes from Blautia sp. HCP3S3_D9, assembly GCF_052063845.1. Taxonomy (NCBI): domain Bacteria; kingdom Bacillati; phylum Bacillota; class Clostridia; order Lachnospirales; family Lachnospiraceae; genus Blautia; species Blautia sp. HCP3S3_D9. Next base: position 4,505 of record NZ_JBQHWS010000029.1, on the reverse strand, counting down.
TAAATAAGTATCTAAAGGATTTGGGGTAACAAAAGGCTCAATCATGTAGATTTTGTGATAAAATAAATGAAAACAGGTTAAAAAGAATAGCGAATGGAGGTACATAGATATGGACATTTCAGAATTTATAGAAGTTGCAAAGAACCTTAATGTTCTTGGGATTAAGGTTACTCAGGATGGAGAACTTATAGCAGAATGGCACAGTGAGCCGGAGTGCAGAAGAAATATTTATTCTGCGACGAAGAGTTTTACTTCCTGCGCAGTAGGGTTTGCGGTTCAGGAGGGGCTGATCAGTCTTGACGAAAAACTTACAGATGCTTTTTCAGAAGATTTACCGGATTCCATTGATGATAACTTGAAAGCGGCAACGGTTCGTGATCTTCTGACTATGTGTCTGGGGCAGGAACAGGGAAGTCTTATGGGAGAGCAGCGTCCTTTGTACAAAGAAGACGACTGGGTAAAAATGTCCTTATCGATTCCATTTAAATATAAACCGGGGACACATTTTGTGTATAACAATGTTGGTCCATATCTTGCGGGCATTCTCGTGCAGAGACGTTCCGGATGTGACCTTGTCTCATATCTTACACCAAGACTTTTTTCTCATCTTGAGATTAAACGTCCTACCTGGGAAACAGACCCGTTAGGAAACAGTTTTGGTGCAGGTGGATTATTTCTTACACTTTCGGAATTACATAAGTTTGGACTTTTCTATCTTAATAAAGGAAAATGGAATGGCAGTCAGATACTGTCTGAAAAATGGATAGAGGAAAGTACGAAAGCAGCGGATGTAAAACATTATGGCTATCTTTTCTGGCGGGGCGAGTACAATTCTTTTCGTGCAGATGGAAAATACTGCCAGATATCAATGATCCTCCCGGAAAAAAATGCAGTCATCTCATTTGTCGCAGAATGCCGCGCAGGAAAAGAACTTATGCGGGCTGTTTATGATCTTATTTGTGCGAAGCTGTAAAAAATGAAACATTATTAGATGAGACTGCAGAGAGAGTCTGAAAATACAAAGAAAAATTTTGATAAGTAGGAATGGTTAGAAAAAATGGCAAAATTATATTTCAGATACGGAGCAATGGGCAGTTCGAAATCTGCTAATATTTTGATGGTTCGATATAATTATGAAGAGCGTGGTCAGTATGCGGTATTGTTAAAACCGAGGACTGACAACCGGGATGGGGAACATGAAATTCAGTCCCGGATTGGGTTGTCAGCTCCGGCTGAATATGTAGATGAGTTCTTAAAAGAAATCGCTGAATCCTGGGATGATGAGACTTCGGAATATACGTATCATGGAAAAAAGGTAGATGCGATTCTGGTGGATGAAGCGCAGTTTCTTTCATCAGAAGAAGTAGACACCTTATCTGATATTGTGGATTTCTACAATATTCCGGTTCTTTGTTATGGACTTCGTACAGACTTTCTGAATCATTTATTTCCTGGTTCCAGGCGGCTTATGGAGATAGCAGATGTTATAGAAGAAGTTCCAACTGTCTGCTGGTGCGGAAAGCGGGCGCAGTGCAATACCAGATATTCCAACGGAAAAATCGTCCGGGAAGGCGCACAGATTATGCTTGGCTCAAATGAAAGTTATGTGGCACTTTGCAGAAAACATTACAAAGAGGGAAAATTATGGAAAGAGGATTCCAAAGGGGAGGCTTAAGCCGCGTCCCCTCTGGACACCCCTTGGGCTCTTTTTATTAGCGCTTGGATTGTGGTATGGGGTAGGGTATTAACTTGACGTATTCGCTAGGTGTGGTAGGGCGCGTTGCTTTGTGGTGGCACGACCTAGTTCGAGATATGGTTGGTATCTGGGCAGTGTGCTTACATTTTGTATCGCCTTTTTGGATATGGATATTGTTAATGTTAAATCAGCAGTATCCATACTAACATAGAGATCATAGCGGATATATGTAGTGTTCCGATAATGCGGAATGGGAACAGGATTACAGTTCCACAGGTTGCAATTGCTTTTTGCGTCAACAAGGGAATTGTGCCAGTGTGTGGATGCCGTAAGCCGAAGCAGGTAAAAGAACTGGCGGAAGCGACAAATGTGGTTTTGACCAAGAAAGAAATAAAAATATTGGAGCTGTCTGCAGATAAGGCAAATGCCAGAATAATGGGACCTGATTTGTTCCGACCATTTGTGAAAAAGGAAAAAAGGAATTTATCCTTCTGATGATTTCCTGATGAAAAGTCTGGAAAAGGGAGAACTTTTTGTTTTGAAAGAGAATAATACATGATGTGCCTGCGTAGTTCTCAACAGTGATTACAATATGGGATATGTGGATGTACCATGGAATATAAAGTGTGAAGCGGATGAGGTATTAATTCCTCACGCACTTGCAGTATCTCCGGACTGTCAGGGAAAAGGAATTGGAAAGAGAGTAGTCAAAGAAATTTGAACTGGCACGAATGCTTGCCGATGTTTTTCAGTCTCAGGGACTTACAACTCTGGCTTTGGCTTATGTCATGGAAGAAGGATTGCCAAAACAATTTTCCAAAGTCCCTATCGATTCATTGGAGGCGGCTGCAAAACGACTGCATGATATGGGATATGAAAAAGTTGGACTGTGGGGCATCTCAAAAGGAGCAGAACTGGCACTGACAGCGGGAAGTCTTGCCGAGCGCAAAGTTTTTCAAAGGCGATAGAGGAAAAAACAAAGAAAACGGACGAAAAGCCAGAATGGATTCACTTGTGAAAACGTTGGAATTTGTTTCAAGGTGGTAGAAGATATATGAAAAAACAGTTTTTTGAAAACGAAAAAGATGGTTTTTATGGCACCTATTATGAGAATCCCAAAGGTGCAGACTGCGCAGTAATCGGATTGTTTGGGGATGATCCTAATGATTACATGGCAAAGTGCGGCGCGAAGTGGCTTCATAGAAATGGGGTAAATGTTCTCTGTACATCTCCGGGAAGAAAGAATTACAGTCATGTGAATTATCCGCTGGAACGAATTGAGACAGCTATCAAATGGTTACAGAATCATGGAAATTGTAAGATCGGGATTATGGGAATAAGTACAACGGGTATGGATGCGTTGGTAGCTGCGTCATATTTTCCAGATATTACGCTGACGGTTAGTTTCACTGGTAGTGATTTTGTATGGCAGGGCTTCGAACAGGGGAAAAAAGACGGCTGTAAAGAATGGCCAGTTCCAAATGCTTCGACTCTTTCATGGAAGGGAGAGCCGCTTGCCTATATGCCATTCGTATATGAACACCCGGAATACTGGAAAAAAGTAGAGGAAGAAACCAAAGGTTCAGGCGATATCGAGCGCTCCACCTGTTTGTTCATTGATTCAGAAAAGGCGCGAAAACACACGGAAGAAGAAATGATAAAGGTAGAGAATATAAAAGGAAAATTAATCCTTGTAGGTGCAGATGATGATTCCTTCTGGGAAGCAGGAAAATATATCCGCCGTATGGATCAGCGATTAAAAGAACGCCCTCATACCTGCGAATACGAAACTTTGATTTATGAGCACGGCACCCATTTTGTATTACCGGAATCTATGCTGCGTATTGCATTGCCTATAGGAGTTAAATTTGTCCTGAAATTCGTTTTCAGAGCTGCAAAAGAATATCCGGATGAGTGCGAAGCTGCAAGAAAAGATATCGATAAAAAAGTTTCAGCGGCATTAAAAGAATGGATTCGGTGAAATTAGAAAATTTTAAGGTTGTTTGCGGGTTAGATATTATCGATACAGAATATTGTTGCTATGGAGAGAAAATCAATGGTGACTATATATGAGTATGGAAATCCAGATGCGGATACTGTTTTGATTCAGTTGACTGGTGACCATGAATTATCTGGACTTGAAAATGAGGTTGAGGAAATCAAAAAACGGACTTCCATAGACTTCAGATTTATTGCTGCGAAAGTTGATGACTGGAACTATGAGCTGTCTCCGTGGAAAGCACCGGCGGTGTTTGGAAATGAAGATTTTGGCAATGGTGCTGCCAGGACACTGGAGCAGATTCTGACATTATGCACAGACAAAAGTAAGACATACTACATCGGAGGATACTCCCTTGCTGGTTTATTTTCATTATGGACGGTATACCAGACAGATATCTTCTCCGGAGTTGCTGCCGCCTCACCATCTGTCTGGTTTCCAGGATTTATTGATTATATGAAAGAACACGAGATAAAAAGTAAGACAGTTTACCTGAGTCTTGGAGACAGAGAAGAAAAAACAAGAAATCCTGTGATGTCGCAGGTTGGGAATTGTATCCAAAAAGGATATGATTGGCTCACGAAATGCGGGATAAACTGTACTCTGGAGTGGAATCAGGGAAATCATTTTAGAGAACCGGACATAAGAACTGCGAAAGCATTTGCCTGGGTAATGGCAGAAAATCATAGGGCATAGAACTTTTAGGATAATAAGCGGGAATCCTCGGCAATTCAATTACCGAGATGAAAGCGCAAACTGTGCATATCTGCACTCATAATAAATAAAAATAACAAAACGGTTTTCATTCAA